>JACDDL010000029.1 GCA_013817045.1 Actinomycetota bacterium
TCCCTCAATCAGGGTCCGGATCCGGGCCCGGGAGCACGAACCGCAGATCGGGAACAGGATGCCGCTCAAGTCTGGCCCTCGCCCGACTCACGCTTCTGGACCTCTTCGGCGATCATCGCCTGAATCTCCTCCAGGGTCTTTCCCCGGAGGTGGTCGTAGGTCCCCATAGGGACGTCAAGGAGCTTCTCTATCCACTCCACCGGGTCGCCGGTGCCATCCCATAAGACGCCCCTGGTGACCCTGTGTCCGTGGAGATCGTGGTCTCCGTGGAACTCGATGATTCGGCGCTTCTCCATGTCGCTCCTCCTCAGTCACGCCCGGCGCAAACCGGGCGGTGCGCAAGGCGACTGAGGGATTTGGCCGGGAGGCCGTGACGCCAACCTCATCGTAAACCCGAGCGCGAGGGTGTGGGCAACGCCCGGGATGTTATCTCTGAGGGCAATGACTGGAGCAGGAAACTCGATGCCCGCGATCCTGAGTAGTGATCAACGGGGCTCGGCTTTACTTCCTACCCACGTTGTGTGGAAAGACTCGGCGGGGGAACGGGTGGTTCACAGAGTTGAAGCTGCCACCAGCCGACGTCATGCCATGCCCCCAGCTTGTATCCGACCTCTTTCTGAAGGGCGATTTGCTCAAAGCCGAACGATTCGAACAGTCGAACGCTTCGTGGATTCGGCAGGGCGATACCACCGAAGGCGTTCACGAATCCTCTTGTTCGAAGCTCGGCGAGCAGAGCACCAAGGAGTTGGCGGCCGATGCCCCGGCCCACCGCCGTCGCAGCGACGTAGATGGATACCTCCGCGGACCACCTGTACGCAGCGCGGCGATTGAACGGCGTCGCATACGCGAATCCCTGCGTCGTATCGGCTTCCTCGTGGACAATCGCTGCGTAACTTTCCTGTATTCGCGATGCCATCTCCTCTTCGGTCGGAGGCTGAGCTTCGAACGAGACCACGGTGTCTCGGACGTAGGGCGCATAGATCGCCGCAAGAGCGGTTGCATCGTCTTTCCGAGCCGACCGGATCACAGCTTAGATTGTGCCTCACTGCCGTCGCCGGTGGCCGATCATGCGGCGCCGGTGTCAAGTGCGAGACCGGGCAATCTCGACACGGCCTCGTTCGCCGATGGACTACAATCTGCAGCCATGCACGAACCCGAAGCGATGTCCGGCATGTTGGAACCTGTGGCCCTTGGACCGGGAGAAGGGACCACGTTCCAAAACCCCGTGGGCGGTCCGTTGACCATCAAACTGCACGGCGATCAGACGAACGGCTCGATGACCGTGTTCGAGAGTACGATCGCCTCCTTCGAAGGCCCGCCGCTGCATACCCACGCCAACCAGGACGAGGCCCTGTACGTCATCAAAGGGAAGTTTCGCTTCCGGCTGGAAGAGGACATCATGCCCGCTCCGGCGCGCTCGATCATGTTCATCCCACGGGGGACGAGGCATTGCTTCCAGAACATAGGCGCGGAGCCGGGCCATCTCTTGGTGACGTTCACTCCTTCGGGGATGGAGGCGTTCTTCGAGCGCTTCGCTTCGCTTCCCGAGGGCGCCGACCTTGCGGCCGCATTCAAAACCATCGGTCGCGAGCAAGGCATGGATGTGGTCGGCCCGCCGCTGGCCATGTCCCACCCCCTCTAGGGGTTCCTGCTTATCCTTCCGATCGGCCCTTTGCGCGCGGTTCGTTGTGTACCTTCTTCTGCGCACGCCAGGGGACGTGGAAGCAGATAAACCTCGATCCACGCCGGTCCTGGATGCAGCAATGGCGAGCGGAAAGCACAAACGAGCGAAGGGTAAGAGATGGAGCAGCGACTGAGCCTGGTCACCCTCGGAGTGGATGACGTGTCGCGTGCGCAGGCGTTCTACGAAGCGCTCGGGTGGCGCGTCGACGGCGGAGTCGACGATGAGAACGACCACGTCGTCTTCTTCCAGGTGGCCGGCGGGATCGTTGCGTTATGGAGTCGCGCCAAACTCGAGCACGACAGCGGCGTCGAGGACTCCGGGGGCTGGGGAGGCGTGACATTGGCGCACAACGTCCGATCACCGGAGGAGGTCGATGCCGTGCTCAACGAGGCTCGCGCGGCCGGAGCAAACATCCCCCGCCCAGGCGCCGAGACCTTTTGGGGGGGTTACTCGGGGGTCTTCATCGACCCCGATGGGCACCCCTGGGAAGTGGCTCACAACCCCGGCTGGACGGTGCATGAGGACGGCCGGACGACGCTTCACTGAAGCGAGGCGGCGAGCATCGAGTATACGAACGTTGGGGTACCAACCACCTGTCGCGTTAGGGACGCCTTGGTTCCGTGGCTCCTCGATCGTCTCAACGATGTCGTTGCACCTGACGATAGCCAGGGCCAGGAGCGTCTGGCATGCACGTGACCACCTAGACTTCCACCATGGCGACCTGTCCCATCTGTGGGGAGGAGAATCTCGACAAGGCCAAGTTCTGCCTGGAGTGCGGCACACCTCTCAAGGGCTCACTCATGGCCCCGGCAGAAGAGCGCAAGGTCGTCTCGGTCCTGTTCGTCGATCTCGTCGGCTTCACCGCTCGCTCTCACCAAGCCGACCCCGAGGACGTCAGAGCCGCCCTGAAGCCCTACCACGAGAGACTCCAGCGCGAAAGCGAGCGTTTTGGTGGGACGGTCGCTAAATTTGTCGGCGACGCGGTCATGGCCGTCTTCGGGGTACCCGTCGCTCACGAGGACGACGCCGAACGGGCGGTGAGAGCGGCGCTCAGGATCACGGAAGCCATCCACGAGATGAATGAAGCCAACGCAACCTACAAACTGGCGATAAGGGGGGCGGTGGAGACCGGAGAGGTGTTCGTCTCTCCCACCGAGGAGATGGGACGGGGGCTTCTCGGCGATGTGATCAACACCGCCTCCCGCCTCCAAGGCGCTGCTCCGGTCAACGGCATCGTGGTCGGAGAGACAACCTATCGCTGCACCAGGGACCTCATCGACTACGAACCCCTCGACCCCGCAACCGTCAAGGGCAAGCCGGAGCCCATCCCGATCTGGAAGGTGATCGCGGCGCGAAGCCGCACCGAGGTGCTGCGCTACACGACCCCATTCATCGGCCGGGACCTCGATCTCACAACCCTCGAGACCGCATACCAACGGGCCGTGAGAGAGTCTTCTTTGGGTTTCGTGACGATCGTGGGCGAGCCGGGGATCGGAAAGAGCCGGTTGCTGGGAGAGTTCTCCGCCTACGTCGACGAGCAGCCGGGAATCGTCTCGTGGAGGCTAGGGCGCTCGCTCCCCTACGGCGAGGGCATCACTTTCTGGGCGCTGGGCGAGGTCTTCAAGGCTCAGGCCGGCATCCTGGAATCGGACGGTCCCAGAGAGGCCGCAGACAAGTTACAGGTCGCCATCGAGGCCATGGTCGATGACTCCTCGGAACACGAATGGTTCAGGGTGCGCCTTGCCCCCTTGGTTGGAGCGTCGGCAGGCGGATCGACCAGCGCCGAGAAAGAGGAGTCATTCGCCGCATGGAGGCGATTCTTGGAGGCCATCGCCTCCAGAAGTGCGCTGGTCGTCGTGTTCGAAGACCTTCATTGGGCCGACCCCTCCCTGCTGGAGTTCATCGAGCACCTCGTGGAATGGTCGACCGGCGTCCCCCTTGTCATCGTGTGCACGGCCCGCCCCGAGCTGTTCGAAAAGCATCCGGGTTGGGGCGGGGGAACGCGTAACTGGACGACCATCTCCCTATCACCACTGACCAACCTCGAGACCGCTGAGCTTGTCTCCGGCCTGTTGGCGGAGGCTGTGCTTCCGGCGGAGACTCATTCGACCCTGCTGGAGCAAGCCGGCGGCAACCCGCTGTATGCCGAGGAATTCATCCGCATGCTCAGGGACCGGGGGATCCTCAAGGAGCAAGGCACGACTCTGGCGCTCGACCACGATGTCGACATCCCCATGCCGGACACGGTCCAGGCGTTGATAGCGGCTCGTCTGGACACGCTCGCGGGCGAGCGAAAGGCCCTGCTCCACAACGCCGCAGTGGTCGGGAAGACCTTTTGGTCTCAGGCGGTTGCCGCCGTGGGTGACATGGACGAGCAGACCATCGACCATGAACTGCACGAGCTTGCGGGTAAAGAATTTGTGCAGCCCTCTCGAACCTCTTCGATCAAAGGACAGCAGGAGTTCACTTTTTGGCATGCCATCGTGCAACAGGTTTCCTATAACCAGATACCCAGGGCCGCTAGAGTAAGGAAGCACAAGGCAATGGCCCAATGGCTGGAACGCCTCGCGGGGGACAGGATCACCGATGTTGCCGAGGTCATCGCGCACCACTACCGCGAGGCAGTGCACCTGGCGGAGGCATCAGGTGCCATGCGAGAGGCTGTGGATCTGCAGGCTCCCACTCAACGTTTCCTCATCCTGGCTGCGGAGCAAGCCCGTTACCTTGACGCTCGTAAGGCCAAGAAGCTCTACGACGAGGTGTTGCAACGCATGGCTTCGGACAGTGCAGAGAGGGGGAGCACCCTGCTCGGAGCCGCTAGGGCGAGTTGGGATCTTGCTCTATGGGAAGAAGCAGAGCGCCAGCTTCTCGAAGCTCTGTCCAGTTTCAGGACGAGTAGCGACCGTCAGGGAGAGGGTGAAGCTTTGGCGCTGCTCAGTCACTTCGCCTGCGAGCTGAGCCAACTGGAAAAGACCAAAGCCCTCGCCATCGAGGCGATCGACTTATTGGAAGCTCAACCACCCAGCCGGTCGCTCGCATACGTCTACAACATGATGGCCTTGCAACACTCCTTGCTGGGTGAGTTCGACGAGGCCCTTGACTGGTACGAAAGAGCCCTGTCGGTTGCTCGCGAGCTGGACGATCTCGAGAATTTGCGGCGGGCACTGATGGGCAGAGGAGATGCTCTCTGCGAGTTGGATGACTTGAAGGGCTTGGACGATCTCAAAGAAGCGTTGAATGTCGGCAAAGAGATAGGTGACCCTGTTGCAATAGCGAGCGCCCAGCTCACGCTTGGCCAGTGGATCTGGTTGACTGAAGGTCCGCGGCAGGCCCTGGAGTTGTACAGGGGCGGAGTGGACCTCGCCGAACAGCGATCGGTAACCGATGTCGCACATTGGGGCCGCGGCGAAATGTTGTGGATGCTGTTTGACTCGGGTCTCTGGGGCCCCCTCCTCGAAGAGGCAGAGGACATATTGAGGTGGAACGAAAAGGATGCATTGAAGGCCCTCATCCTTCCTTACCAGGCGCTGGTTTGGCATCATAGAGGCCGCCACTCGGATGCTCTCGAAGGGGCCGAGCGCTCGTTGCAAATGGATTTCGAAGAATTGCAGATTCTGATCCCGGGGTTGGCGGTATCGGTACTCGTAAACGAGGCACTCGGAAATCGGTCGAATGCGATGGCCGCTGCACGCAGGTTCGCCCTGGCCACGCAGGGACGTCCGAACTGGCGAACCAGGTTTCTGCCCGACATCGTTAGATCCCTTCACCGCCTGGGCGAGTTCGAACTAGCCCGAGAGCTGCTCCTTGGAAAGCCGACGCTTTCCATTAGACGAAGCCGACTGGCTGCTCTTACGGCCGAGGCGGTCCTCCGTGAAGCAAACGGCCTTCTCGAAGATGCTGTGAATAGTTACAGGCAGTGTGGGGTGGATTGGGCGAAGTACGGCTACAGCTTGGAGCAGGGTCAGGCTCTGTTCGGCGAAGCCCGCTGCCTCATCGCGTTGGATCGGCCGAGTGCGGCTTCAGGACCACTCTTCGCGGCTCGAGAAATCCTCGGGCGGCTTGACGCCCGCCCATTGCTGGCCGAAACAGACGCCTACTTACAGCGGGTGACGGCCCTTTCCTCGTAAGGTTCGCCGTCCGTATGAAGTCAGGTGCGAATCCCAATCCAGGTGAGAATGTGCACTCGTTCCCCCCACCCGGCGTTCTGGAGCCGGATTGTTCGCAGGAGGATGACCTCATGGAGCCCAGCCGGTATATCGAAGCCATCTCACGGGACAGCTACGCCCTGGCGGCAGCCGCCGAACGCGCCCCCGCCGCCGAAGTCGACTCCTGTCCCGGATGGGACGCGCTCGACCTCGTGGTCCATACCGGCGGGGTCCATCGTTTCTGGAACGAGGTCGTCGGGCGGCGCTTGCAGAGCTACAAAGATGCAGAGGTTGCGTCCACGGACGATGCGACCCCGGAGCGGGACGGCGCCGTGAGGTGGTTTCGCGCCGGCGCCGACAATCTCGTCGAGACATTGACCGCCGCAGACCCCCAAGAAACAGTCTGGACTTGGGCTCAGCAGAAAGACGTTGCTTTCGTGTGCCGGCGGATGGCGCAGGAGACTTCGGTGCACCGCTGGGATGCCGAATCGGCGGCCGGTGACCCCGGCCCCATAGAAGCGGGACTCGCGACCGACGGGGTCGACGAGTTCTTTGACATCTGGATGCCTGCGGAGGAACGGCCCTTCGGGCATCCGGGGGAGAGCATCCACCTGCATCAGACCGACGGTGAGGGCGAATGGGTTCTCCACTGCAGGCCCGACGGGATTTCGGTCGAGCGCTCTCATGCGAAGGGGTCGGTTGCAGTGAAGGCGCCGGCGTCGGACCTCTTGCTGTTGTTGTGGCGGCGCGTGCCCCCTGGAGAATACGAGGTTTTTGGTGACGAGCAGCTCCTCGTGGAGTTCCTTGCCTGGATGGATCTCCACTGACGGCCCTTGTAGAAAGCGCAGAGCAGCGTTCGCCGGCGTGGCGGGCGGGGTTTGCCACAACTCTGGCGGCCGGGATGGCGGCCAGCACCTTCGTGCAGTTCTTTTTTGGGAACCTGGCCCCTTTCCTTCTCGATGAGTTCGAGGTCAGCCGTTCGCGTTTGGGTCTGTTGACCACCGCGGCTTTCGTAGTCGGCGGCGTCGGCTCGCTGCCGGCCGGACAACTGGTGGACCGATTGGGTGGACGCAAGGTGTTCGTCGGCTTACTCGTACTGGTGATTGCTTCAACGCTCGGCATGGCTCTGGCGCCTTCGTTTACAGCCATGATCTTCGGAGCGGCGCTTGCCGGTGGGGGACTCGCCGGCTGCAATCCGACAACCAACAAGTTGATAGCGGCCCACACGGCGCCTGGTGAACGTGGCTGGATCGTCGGAATCAAGCAAGCGGGCGTGCAGTTCGGAGCGTTCTTCACGGGCGCCGTGTTGCCCGCCACTGCGGTTGCGCTGGGGTGGCGGCTGGCGCTCGCCGTGACGATCGTGGTCCCGGCGGCTGCCATAGCGGCGGTTTTACTGATGATCCCTCCGGACGATCGCACACCGGAAGACCCACCGTCGGGTGTGGATCGTGCCGCGCTGACCTCGACGGTGTGGTGGATGACGGCATACGCTGCGCTGATGGGCGCCGGAGTCGCCGCCATAGGTGCGTGGGTTCCTCTTTATGCGAAAGAGGGAGTGAACACGTCCGTCAACACCGCGGGGGCGATTGCCGCCACTATCGGGCTCGTGGGTATTGCATCACGCGTCGCATGGGGATGGGGCACCGAACGCATCGGGCAGTTCTCCATGCCGTTGGCCGTGATGGGTCTTGGCTCGGCGGTCGCCACCCTGTTGCTGATCGCCGCGTCGAGCACGGGCCCCTGGCTTCTCTGGACGGCCGCTGTGCTCTTTGGTGCTACCGCGGTGACATGGAATGCTGTCGGGATGCTCGCCATAGTTGCGGAGGTGGAGAGCGATGCGGCGGGGATGGCCTCCGGATACGTGCTTGCGGGCTTCTACGGCGGTTTCGTCGTCAGCCCGATCCTCTTCGGGTACTCGGTCGACCGAACGGGTGCCTACAGTTGGGGATGGGGAGGCATCGCCGTGGTGTTCTTTGCAGCTACCGTGGTTGCCCTTGCGTGGCATGCCTCGAGGCGCAAAGAGGAGGCGCAGGTTACCCGAGCTGAAGACTGAGAATCATCCCCGGAGCCGCATCTTGGCACGGTGCTCGCATGTTTGGTTCTTGCTCCGGCTCAATAGCCTGTGTGTAACCTCGTCGCCGCGTATGGAAACAAGTCCGATGTTGTTCTCTCCGACGATCATCGAAGACTGAGGTCCTGTGGTGGGCACATAGTTGCGCGTCTCGCGATAGTCGGGCGGCGTCTCGATCCCCAGTTGACGGACTCGGCTCGGCGCAAGGAAGACGGGTCCGTCATCGGACCAGTCGTCTGTGTTCGCGGACTTGGCCAGGACGCGGCCCTTGAGGCCGTTCGAGTTGCTGCGCTCGGGAGGGCATTTCCAACCGACGCGTTCGTGGTTCTTGCTCACGAGCCGGCCGAGAAGGTTCAATGCTATCTTGCTGAGCTCTCCACTGTGCTTTTGGCTGCTGCTGACCAGCTGACAGATATCGAGGGTGTTATCTCCGATGGAGAATGTGGCGCGTGAGTTGAGCCCGTAATGAACGTCACCGGAAAGAACGACACACTGGCGCACTCCCAGCCGCTCGATAAGAAGATGCATGAACTCGATCATTCCTGCGAGGTTGGAGTGCCAGGCCTCGAAATCGATCTCGTATGGCCCCAACTTGTCGACCAGAAACTTCTGCCGTCGTTCCTGCAACTCGAGGCCGAACGCAGGTACGGCGGACACGAGGACGAGAGGATGTCCGGGCCTGTATCCGCACTGCCGGGAGAGCTCGACGACCCGTTCCATTCCGCCACCCACGAGACGCGCTGCCCCCTCGGGGCTATCGAACGTTCTCTGACTGCGAGTATCGAGCACGATCGTGGGAGGCTCCGTCGGGACGCAGTAGCTCCAACGGTCAAAAGACCACATGGCGGAGTCGAAGGAGGCGTCGTCGACCGACTTGTCTCCGGTCATGAAGCCGGTGACGGTGCTCTTGAAGGAGTCATCGAACGCATCGGGGTCATTACCCCAAGCTTGAAATGCCCAGAAAGTCGCAATGGCGTTTGACACGATGCGGCGCCCCGCAACGCTGTCCCGCACCTGCTCCTGCCACCTGGCGGTCAGGTTCCAGTCGTCGGTGACATCGTGATCGTCACAGATCATGTATGTCGGTACGTTGGCCAGCACGCGCCGCACCTTTGGAAGGGCAGTGCGTGCCCGTTCGAGATCTTCGATCTCGCTTCGGTACTTCCTTCGGGTTCTGAGGGTTACGAGCCGGCCACCGTCTTCGCCTGTAACGGCTTCCGATACCGCCGGCCACTGCTTGGGCCAGTTTGCTTCATTCCATGCGACGAGGTTCATGGCCGCGAACTCCCCAAAGCTCATGAGGTGATTGGCTGCCTTGTCTGAAGTGAACTTAGCCACTTCCGAAGCCGTCTCCTGCCGGCCGTAGATCGGGATCCCAGACAGATTCGGTACCCCTGGGACAGACGTAGGGTCTCCTTCACCCAGAAGCTCGGTTCCCAATTCCCTGACGTGTGCCGTGAGCGGTCCGGCCACCTCATCTGCGTAGATCTGGTCGCCGGTCAGGAACAGGGAGCTCGGTCGTTCGAGAGGGTCACGTGCATAGCGGGCGATGATCTCATCCGCAGCGACCAGTGAGTCTTCACCCTTACCGTGCAGCAGACGGCAGGATCCGTGCAGGACGTGCAGCGTTGGCGTCTCGCTTCGAATAAAGAAGGTCGGGAGGGGAAGGTCGCCGTAGGCCACGCTGTTGGCGCCGCCCACAAGCCCCAGATCGCGGAGCCTCCTGGGCGCGCCGCCTCCTGTTTGGATGGCAACGTCATACGCGAGCAGCTCGTCGGCCGGGAAGGAGGCCGTCTCGGGCATGACTTTGATCAAGTGTATGTAGAGGCGCGGGCCGAGTTGCGCCGTCTCGGCGCCCCCCGATCCGACCTTCTTCAGCCCGGAATCGGACGCGTCCACAGCGCCGGCAGCGCCGGCGGCCTCGAAGGCGAAGATGTCCGCTTCGACCGAGGCGGGCTCGGCCGTGGCCAGCCATATGCACACACGCGCCTGATCTGCCCGGCGCAGGATGGGACCAGCCAGCCATGTTCCGACGGTCATGCTATTCCTTCCCGGTGACCCCTTGGCCGCCGTCGCTCGCGCACTCGGGTTGGCCCGGTGCGGTCTGATCGGAGCCGGGATTACCCAGATCGGTCCAGCGTGAGGATCGGAGCTGGTTTACCCATATCTTGCTACATCTCATCCCATTGGGAGGGCCCGGATGTGTATCTCGGTCGTCTCAGAGAACATAAGGAGCATAGTCTGAAGCCCTCATCACCCGGCATCTGATCGGAGGACCATGCCAGCACAGCAGCTCACCGTGATAGACACCGCCGATGTTGATCTCCTCGAGATCTCGGGCCTGGGGCAGCGGCATCACCCGGATGGGCGTGGACTGCAGGTACTGGCCGTGGGTGACGATGAGTTCACGGTCCTGATTGCCGACCTCGAGGCAGGCGTCACGCCTCGCCACTTCGACCGATTACGGCTGGAGGACGTCCTTGCCGAAGGTGAACCCACCCACGGATCCCAGTGGGAGGCCGCCGATGGCGACGCCAGCGGAAGGGTGTTCGTGCTCCAGGAGGATCCCGCCGTTGTTTTCGTCTTGAATCCGGGGATGGACGATCTCGTAAGCCGCATCACGCTGGCCAACACGACTCCCGAGGGCGACGATCTTGGTCTGGGGGCGTCACCCAACTCCCAGGGCGAGGGACTGGTGTTGCTCCGAAACGGGCACATCCTGATCGCCAAGGAAAAGGATCCTCCGGTGCTGATGGAGTACGGGCCCAGCGAGGAACGGCCCCAGGGTCTCACCCCGGATCTGCTCTTCGCCACCTCCGACGAGTTCCCCCTCCCCCGGGAGCTGCGCACGGAGTTCAGCCTTCTCACCATTTGGCACCTGTCGAGCTCCGCTGGTGATGCCATAAAGGACATCAGTGACATTGCGGTTGGCCCCGACGAAGGCCTCTATCTGCTCAGCGACGAGTCGGCCTGCATCGCACAGCTCGAAAGAACCTTGGATCCGGCACAAGAGCATCTCGAGGTTGCGTCTCTCTGGAATCTGCCCTCCGAGCTCGAGCAGCCCGAGGGATTGGTTGTAACCGAGGATCGCACTCCGTTGGTGGCCATCGACACTGGTGAACGAAACAAAAACCTCTTCGTGCTCTCATCCCTGGAATAAGCGCAGCGGTATGGTGCGACCGCGTTCGGTTACATGAACGGCTCCTGTCTCACGGCTCATTCGTAGCCCGGCTACTCGCCGAGGACTCTTAAACCTCAGAGAAGCGATCCGTAAAGAAGCGGCCCTTCTTTGTGGGCCGGCGTCAAAAACACTGCTCATTGTTTTTGCCTTTTTCTATGGACGGCACGGAAATTCATGGCTACGGTTCCCGGCTTGACGTCATCCACGGTTGTGATGCGCGACAACAACCCGAGGCGAGAGGCACACCGTGTTCGCCTGTAACCACTGAGTGACATCGGGATCGTTGTGTCGAATCAGGCCTGGTTGAGCGGGTTCATCTAGGCCATGTCGATTACGGCATGAGATTGGGGAGAAACGTGAGCAGAGAACTACACGATCGGCGAGCGCGCTCATTTAGCTTGGGGCGCTTCGAAACCGTCCGGCGAGCTGCGATCGCTGTCGTATGCATGACTTCGCTCCTTGCAACGATGACATCGGTGCAGGCGAAGGTGGGACCTGCCGGTCAAGAGCGAACTGGAGCATTGGCCGGGGCACAAGTGGTTTCCAGTGTCAAAGAAGCAATCGCAGCGGGCTCCGGCACGGTTCTCTTCAAGTCCGGTACCTACAGTGGCCGGTTCACCCAGCCCGCCGGAAGCAGCTGGTACGCAAGTCCCGGGACGCACATCAGAGGCGGGCTTGTATCGGGCCAAGGGTCGATGCTAAGTGGTTTCGAGGTGTCGGGTGGTAGAGTCGGCGTCGTGTGTCGCGGTGTCTGCCAGAACCTCGACGTGCACCACAACAGCCAGTCGGGCATTCACGTGGGGTCAGACGGAGTAAAGCTCCTCAACAACTATGTGCATGAGAACAACCTGGACCTGAATCCAGTCATCCGGGGCAATCCATGCTGGAGCAGCGGCGGAGTTCACATGGTCGTCGGTAACAACGTGGTCGTCGAGGGTAACCGCTTGATAAACAATGGTTGTGACGGCGTCCACGCCGACATCGGTATGCGATTCGGCAGCTTCCGCAACAACGTGTCGGAGAGAAACACGCGCTTCGGCGTCTTCATCGAGACGAGCTGTGACCAGCTGGTCGAAGGAAACACCATTCGGAACAACAGCAACGCCGGCGTCTATATCGGCAACAGCCCGCGAGTACGAGTCACCAACAACACCTTCGGAGGCAACGGTGTGGGCATCCAGTGGAAGGACCGTCCTGTTCGCAACTACGCTCCCGGCGCCGTGGACTGCTCTCCCAAGAACAAGAGCGGTGGCAGCCAGAGCGGCAACGCTCTGAACGGCGACAGCGTCATCAATCAGCCGTAGGGGGGCCCGCCCCCAAGCCGTATAGGGGGGAGCCACCCCCTATACGGCCTCTTCTCTCTTTGGAGAGAGGAGGGGGCGCCCTCAGACGAGCCCGTTGGGTATTCCGATGCATATTGACACCAGTCCTCTAGACTCAGCAATGCAAAGAGACGATCCGTTCGGGGGACGATGGTGCAAGCGTGGGGCTCAAACTCTTCATCTAGCAGGCCGGTCAACGAACCGGTCTGCTGGGCTAGCCTGGTCTTCGTCGCGGCAGCAGCGGCGCTGATCCTGACTCTCGACGCCGGCTCGGCAGAAGCGGCCGTCGCCAAATGCTCCGGTGTGAACGCAACCTTCGTCGGCACCCACCGTCCGGATACCATTTCTGGCCGCCCCGACCGGGATGTGGTGCACGCGCATGGCGAGAGCGACAAAGTCAGGGGCAATAGGGACGCTGATCTGCTGTGTGGCGGCAAGGGAATCGATCGTGTGACGGGCAATCGGGGCAACGATCGAATGATGGGGCAGAATGGTGATGACGCCCTGTTCGGAGGCCCTGGGGACGATGTTCTGGTGGGGGGCGACGGCGTCGACTCGGCCCATGGTGGTCTGGGAACCGACGTCTGCTTCGCGGAGACGATGGAGTCATGTGAATACAGGGGCGAGGTGGTCGAGACCTATCGGCAGGCGGCCGAGTCGACGGCGGACGCACTCTGGTTTGAACCCGGCACCTATGTGGGCAATCTGACTCAGCCGGCGCGCGCCCGCTGGTATGCGGCCCCTGGGGTGCGCATCGAAGGCGAGCTGACCTCGGGCCAGGGGGGCAGGCTCGATGGTTTCGAAGTGGCCGGCGCCGTCGTGGGGGTGCGCTGCCGGGCCGGCAGCACCTGCCGCGACCTGGACGTCCACCATCACAGCCAATCCGGCATCCAGATCGGGGGCGGTTGGGTGGATCTGATCAACAACTTCGTGCACGACAACAACCTCGATCTCGAGCCGGTGCACGGAGACAATCCATGTTGGAACAGCGGCGGAATTCACATGGTGGTCGGCAACCACGTCTCGGTAACCGGCAACCGCCTCATCCACAATGGTTGTGACGGTGTGCACGCCGACACGGGTGCACGCTTCGATAAGTTCAAAGACAACCTCATCACCGACAACTCGCGCTATGGGATCTTCATCGAGATCAGTTGCGACATGACTATTCGAGACAACCGCATCCAGGACAACGATCTCGCCGGGATCGCCGTCTACAACAGCCCGCGTGTCGCCGTCTACGACAACGTCTTCGGAGGCAATGGAGGACCGGGGGTTCGCTGGTGGGACCGTGCGGACCGCCCGTACGGGCCGGGTGCTGTGGACTGTCAGCCAAAGGACGCAACCGGTGGCTACGCGAGCGGCAACGTCCGCAACGGCGACGGTATCGTGAACGAACCCGCGCCTGTTTGAGTCCTAATGAGCCGCTAGCGTCTCCGCCCACGCTTCGTCGGGCGGCTCCCGCGAACCGTCCCCCCGGGTGGATCCGGCGCAGGGATGGTGTGCACGCTTGCCATCGAACGTACCAGAGCAAGGGCGCAGCGTCGGTGCCAGTGTTGGTAGAAGGGGGGGTCGTCGCCCGGATAGGCCACGACCACGTGTTCGTTGCCGACCTCAACCGTGGATCCGCAGCCGGGGCAACGGTATAGCTGCCGGGCTATCGCCCACGAGAGCCGCAGACGCCTGCCGTCGAGATCCTGGCCATCCAGGCTCAATCTACGGTTGGGAAGACCCGCCTGAACTTCTGCCACCCGGCCCACCCTAACGCCACCGTTGAATTTGTCTTCGGGAAGCCTCCGGCATCTCGTCACCCGGGAACCGTAGAGTGGTCTGCATGGATGGAAGCGCGATCATGCAGAATCTCAACAGCCACCAGAGACGTGCTGTGGCCGCGGTGCGAGGTCCCGTTTGCATTCTGGCCGGAGCCGGTTCCGGAAAGACGACGGCGATCACTCGACGGATCGCCAATCAGGTTCAGGGGCAGGCCTTTCCGGCAGCGGCCATACTCGCGGTCACGTTCACGGATAAGGCGGCATCGGAGATGCGGACCAGGCTTGCGGCACTGGGGGCCGGCGCGGTACGAACCCAGACCTTCCATTCCGCCGCCCTGGCGCAGCTCCATGCTCTGGCGGCTGAGTCGCCGGGCCAGATTCTCTCCTCCAAGGCAGCGCCATTGCGGCAGATTGCGAACACCTTGCCGAAGCCCTACCGTTTCCGTCCGGCCGCCGATCTTGCCACCGAGATCGAATGGGCGAAGAATCGGAGGCTCACCCCACCGTCTTACCTCGAGTCGCTCGGCGATCACGAACCGCCGATTCCGGCGGATCTCATGACGGGAGTATGGTGCACGTACGAGTCCCGGAAGCAAGCGAGAGGTTACGTCGACTTCGAAGATTTGCTCGAGCTTGCGATACGCATGTACGACGAAGATGAGTACGCACGCGAGCGCTTCGAGGCGCGCTACTCCTCCTTCACGGTTGATGAGTACCAGGATGTAAACCTGCTTCAGCAGTCTCTGCTCGAGCGATGGCTCGGTCGGAGAGATGACCTCTGTGTCGTGGGAGACGACTATCAGTCGATCTACTCGTTCACCGGCGCCAGCGCGCGCTATCTGCTCGAGATGCCACGGCGCTTTTCGAACACAACGGTCGTTCGTCTGGAGGACAACTATCGTTCGAGTCCCGAAATCCTCGAGTTGGCAAACCGCTTGGTGCCGCATCTGAGCGGAGCCCCCAAGAGGCTTCGTTCCGTCCGTCCCCCTGCGACCGCGCCGTCTCTGAGCGCCTTCGCCGATCCCGACACCGCCAACCGCTTCGTCGTCGATCAGCTGCGCACTCTGCACGTTGAGGAGGGGATCGCCTATGAGGAGATGGCGGTTCTATATCGGGTCAACTGGCGCTCGGAAGACTACGAAGAGCTGCTCACCGATGCGGGTATACCGTTTCGCGTCGCCGACGGGGCCTTCCTCGCCCGGCAAGCAGCGCGCCGGCTGATGCCGAAGCTCAAGCGGTCGCGCGCCTTGGACGTGGCAATGCAGGTGAGGCGTGCCGCGCAAGGCGAGGGATGGACGGGTGGCGCCACAGAAGGCCTCGGAGAAAGAGAAAGCACCCGCCAGAATGATCTGGGCCGCCTGGTCCGGCTGGCCGAGGAGTTCGACGATGGCGCCAGGAGCGTCTCGGATTTCGCCGACGAACTGGACGCTCGCTTTTCCCCTCAAGGCGCGGCGCGCGGTGTGAACCTGCTCACCTACCATCGCGCCAAGGGCCTGGAATTCGAGGCGGTGCTGCTACCGCGCCTGGAGGAAGGAGAGCTTCCGTTCAAGCGGGCGCGCACCGACGAAGCGATTGCAGAGGAGCGGCGACTCCTCTATGTCGGTATGACTCGAGCCAAGCGGTATCTGTCCTTGAGCTGGGTTGCTTCGGGCAAGCAGAGACCGAGCCGGTTTCTGGCAGAGCTTGGCGTCGGCGCGGCCGCGCCGGGCCGCCGGCGGGCCGCCGGCGGCTTGGAGGCGGAGGAGGTCTCTTCGGAGCTACGGGCGCTGAAGCAGTGGCGATCGGCCCGCGCCAAAGCCGACGCGGTGCCGGCCTACGTCGTATTTCACGATTCAACTCTTGTGGACATCGCCTCCAACCGTCCCCGAAGCGCTCGGGAGCTGGCCCGTATCTCGGGCGTGGGCCCCACGAAGCTCGAGCGCTACGGGACCGACATACTCGAGACCCTGGCGGAGGCCGGCGCCCACGCCGTCCGCTAGGGGCGCGCCGGGGCTGTTCCGCACGGGCGCAGCCCGGGCGGGGAATCTCACTGGCTGGTCACCACACCCGTCAATCTCCCCGTGAGCTCGGCGAACCTCGTCTCGGCGCGCCGGACCTCCAGGTCCACCGCCCTGGGGTTGGCCCGAGGGATGCATAGTTGCACCGTCGCCAGCCCGAAGGGCCTCTGGGTGGGCGAGGTCACCAGCAGCAGGTGCTGGATGTTCGCCGCCCTGAGGATCGTCGTCTTGCGCACCAGCGCTCCCCGCCGCACGACGACGTGGTCCCCGGCGACCGTGTGGCCCAGCGACCGCCATCCGGCCAAGCTCCATGCGCCGGCCAGCAACCCTGCTGCCACACTCACCGGGGCAAGGGCCCCTCCTGCGACGGCTCCTGCGGCCACCGCAGCCAGACTTCCCACGGCCGCAATCGTCAACCGGCGCGCCAGGGAGCTCACCGGGGCAGGCTGCAGGGGCGCCGACGCTACGCGCCCCGGCGCGCCGAGCACTGCCGCAGCGACCTCGAGTGCCTCGGCGCGCCGGGCTATGGGGAGGAGAACACCCGTCTCCTGCTGCTCTCGATCCTGACCCGCCTGACCGGCGACCACGACGGACAAGGTCGCAAGACCGAGCGCTCGGCGCACGGGATTCTCGAGCAGCTCAACCGCCTGAACCCGGCGCAGGGGGACAATCGCCCGTCTGCGTTCGATCAACCCGCGCGTCACGACGAGGCGGTCAACCTCCCGCCGCACGGTGAAGTCCCAGTAGACGACCACAGTCGCGACCAAAGAGATCGCGACCGAGATGGAGAGGATCACCGCCGCTGCCCACAGCGCCGCCACGAGCCCGGAGGCGCCGAGCGATCGGATCCCCTCGAACAACGCAGCCGCCCGGTCGTCGGAGAGGAACTGCTCGCCGTAGCCGAGCAGAGCGGCGATCACGGCGACTCGGCCTCCTGTGACTCCCGCGAGCAGGAGGTCACGGGGATGGAGATGCGCCAGGGGTGGTTCTTCGTGGGCATCGCCGGGCGCCGCCTCGGCGCGCCTGAGCAAGATCGAGCGCAGCCTCTCGGCCTCGGCCGGATCGAGGGCGACCAACGCCGCTTCCGTCGCCCGCCCCCCGGCCGCTTCGACCCGCAGCTCCACGACATCGAGCATCCGGTGCCTGAGCTTCTGCACGACTTCCACACTCTGTATGCGAGCGAGCGGGATGACTCGCCGCCACTGCGACAGAAGCCCGCCTTGCACCACCAGAGCATCGCCGGTTACCTCGTACCGGAAGCGCAGGTAACGCACGACCGAGGGCGCCACCATTGCAGCAACCGCCGGGGGGGCCCACCAGCGGAGTGCGCCTCCGGAGTTGAACGCAAGGAGAACGAGTCCGAGCCCATAGCGGACTCCCGATTCGATCGACCACACGACCACAGCCGCGGGATCTAGGCGCCGGGGGTTAGACGGTGAGGGTTCCGGCAACCTTGGCCAACTCTTCTCTGACGGCCTCTGCCTGCAATGAATTGAGGCCCGGGATGTGAGCGGCCCGCCCGGCCGCGGTGTAAACCACGAGCACGTTGAGGCCGAAGATGCGGTCGAGCGGGCCCCGTCGTGACTCGACGAACTGGATACGGTCGAACGGGATCAGCGTGCGAACCTGCCACAGGGCGCCCCGGGACAGCGAAAGGTCCCGCTCGCGCAGCCGGTAGCGCCAGCGCCGGTACCTCAAAGGTGGTATCAGAGCCGCAGCAACCGTTGCCAGGAACAGGAGCATCACGACTGGGGCCGCCGGGACGCGGCCAAGCCATACCGCCACTCCGCCCAGCAGTGCCACGCAGCCGGCTCCCGCTCCCGCCAGGGACCACCACATCCCGAGCACGCGCCGGTCAAGGAGATTCCCGGCAGCGTCCATCAGATCGGGCCGGCGGCACGGTCCCGAGAGAGGATTTCCCCGCAGGCGGCTCCCCGTGACCCGGGGCCCGTGCTCAGGGAGCGCCCCTGCCCGTCTTCGCCTGCAGATGCTCGATTCGCTTCGACGCCTCGGCCTTGCTCATGCCTGGATCGAACTCCTCGCCGCCCTCCTGGGCGAGCGTTTGCAAATAGGAAGCCTGGGCCCCCGTCATCGGCTCTTCGCCCGTCACCCAATCGTCCGGATGCTTCGCCGCGTTCGAGCCTTCCGTCCCTTCATCCGGTGTCTGTCCCTGCGAATCCTGAACCATGATGTCCTCCCTGTGGTGAGATCCGCAGAGAAGCCTAATGCCGCCCCCGAACCGCGTGGGAGCATGGGTTGTCCCGAGGGCTTGTGACTGGGAGGATGGAGTACCGAATGTGGGTGTTTCCTCTTGCCGCCGCCGGGGTCGCCGGAGCTTTCTCCCTCTCGCTCTCGAAGGGTTGGAGGGCCAGGCGCCGGCCAAACCTTCTCGCTTGGGCGGTCGCTCTTGCCATGTTCGCTCTGGCGTCCGGCGCCGCGGCTTGGGGCCTGCTCTGGGGATGGAGCAGCGGGGTGTTTCGCACCTACTATCTTTTCGGAGCGGTAGTCAACGTACCCGTCCTTGCCCTTGGATCGATCTATCTCTTGGCGCCGCGCGCAGCCGGGCATGTGGCGGCTTTCGTGGTTGCGTGGGCGTCATTATGGGCAGCATTCAAGGTGATCGGTGCGCCCTTGGACCAAGTCGCGCTCGCAACCTCGAGCATCCCTGCGGGGAGTGCGGTCATAGGCGAGTCCTCGAGGGCCCTGTCGCGCGCCTATTCGTACGCCGGGTTCCTCGTTGTGGTGGGAGGCGCGTTGTGGTCCGCATACAAGCTCCGGCGGCGAAACCAGTACGACCTCAGGCGCCTGGCCGTGGCCAACTCCCTCATAGCCCTCGGCACTTTGGTTGTGGCGGTTGCAAGTGGCTTCGCGCGCTACGGGCGCGGCGCCGTATTCGCCGTAGGTCTGCTGGCCGGGATCTCGGTCATGTTCGCCGGCTTTCTCAAGACACGGCCGGGGCCCGGTTAGTGGCGGCGGGCGACATGTCTGATACGCACCTTCACGAGGGTTGGTACTTGATGAGCACGTCCGGCCTCGAACGGGAATTGAAGCGTTGGCGTTCGCCCGGCCTCGAACTTCCACCGACTGACGCGCTTCCACTCACGATCCCGGGGGCGCTCGCATATCGAAACGCCGGGAATCTTCCGGATGCCCGGGGACGCACGCTTCGGCTGGTGCTCGAGGTGAGCGATGCCGAGGAGCTCAAATCGTTGTCGGCCAAACGGATGGAGTACGAGCCCGATTATCACGATCCGCCGAACTGGAGGCGCGCCGGCTCCGCACATGTGAACGTGGTGCCGCTCCGCGACCCGGAGGTCACCGGTGATCCACGAGCTTGGTGGGAGAACCCTCAGCTGGCGGCTCTCGAAGCGGAATGGAGCGCAACAGAGACGGTGGAAGGGCTCAGGATCCCGGCGGAGCTCCGGGGTTTCGTGTACAAGACCGTGCTTGCGCTGAAGGCAGGCGGAAGGAGTGTTAGTCCCGACACGATCGCCGATTCACTGGAGCGTTGGCTGCCCCCGCTGGAAGTCGCACAGATCAGAGAGGCGCTGAAGGAGGCCAACCCCTAAGCGGAGTCACTAACTGGATTCGGTTTTTGGGATTATGACTTCCTGCATTATGAGCTTCAGGGAGGCAGCAACTGGAATGGCCATGAGCGCACCGATGAACCCGAGCAAGGATCCCCCTATCAGTGCCGCCAGCAGGACCGCGGCAGGTGAGACGTCGACCGCACGCGTGAAGATGCGCGGCGCGATGAGATAGTTCTCGAGCTGCTGATAGACGATGAAGTACACGACGGTGGCTATTCCGTCTCCGATCGAGCCAAAGAACGCAACGATGATGGCGGGGATTGCCCCGATGGTGGCCCCGACCAAAGGGATTAGTCCTGCGATGGAAACCCAAAGAGCAAGCGCTATGGGAAACGGCAAGGCGATGATCAAGAAGAACAGAAACGCAAGCCCTCCCGACAACAAGGCGATCGTGAGCTGACCCTCGATGTAGCTGCCAATCTTGCCGAGGATGGGGTCCGCAAGCTGCTGCGCCCTCGGTCGTCTGCTTTTTGGAATGAGCTTCAAGGAGCCCGCCCTGATCTTTGACAGGCTCAACAGGAAGTAAATCGTCAGGACCAGCACCG
>JACDDL010000161.1 GCA_013817045.1 Actinomycetota bacterium
GAGCCATTACCCGTATCCGGGGTGGCAACCAAGAACGGATTGCACGAGGACTTCCGTCGATCGCTTCCCCCGACGGTACTGCAGCCATCGGGCCTCACGATGTCGCGGTGGACGACGGGAAGCTCTATGTGACCGTGGGGCTCGAGGGCGATCTCCAGAAGCGGAGCCGGCTCGGCCCCGATGCAAGGGCGCTTGGGCGCCTCCTTCGCATCAGACCGTACGAGAGCCGTGACTGGGTTGCGGACCTCGCCGGTTTCGAGGCCGACGACAACCCCGATGGCGGAGAGGTGGACAGCAACCCCTACGGGATACTCCGACGCGCGGACAGCACCATCGCGACCGATGCCGGCGGTAACTCTCTTCTGAGAGTTCAGAACCGCAAAGTCACTTCGCTCGCCGTCTTCCGCGACCGTCTCGTGCCGTTCAACGGAGAGCAGGTGCCGATGGATGCGGTGCCGACCACCGTCGTCAGGGGGCCCGACGGCGCCTACTACGTCGGACAGCTCACAGGATTTCCGTTCCCCGTTGGCGGGGCGCGCGTGTACCGGGTTGTGCCGGGCCACAAGCCACAGATTTACGCGCGAGGATTCACCAACATCATCGACATCGCATTCGATCCACGGGGCAGGCTCTATGTACTCGAGATCGCTCACAATGGTCTGCTGAGTGAAGAGCCATACGGCGCGCTGCAGCGCGTCAACAAGGATGGTTCGAAGAAGATGCTGCTTGACGAAGGGCTGATCTTCCCAGCCGGCCTGGTCGTCCGCTCCGCGAATGAGATGTATGTGACGAACTGCGGCGTTTGCAAGGATACGGGTGAGGTGCTGCAGATCGAGATGTGAGTAAGCAATCGAGGGGGGGCCCCCTGGGCGTCTCCCCCTGTTACCGGAACCTCTATCTAATGTGTCCGGAAGCAGGTCGCCTGGTGTCAAACCTGGCGTGCCGGTGCGGGAAGTGGGAGTATGTGATGCAGCCAAGGTGCCGGTTGGCGTCATGGCCCGCCCGCCTTGCGTCGGTGAATAGTCCTAGAGGAGGTATGAAGTGACCGTACCCGCCCGCATGGGCCTTTCCATCGCTCTGGCTCTATCCGTTCTGCTGGTTGCATGTGGCGGGAATGATGCATCTTCCGGGGGTGACTCCGCTTCGGGCGAGGCGTCCGGCCAGATCGAAGTCTGGGGCATGGAAATCGAGGGTGAGGCGATCGAAAAGCTGGCCGCGGACTTCATGAAGGAGAATCCTGACATCGAGGTCGATGTAAACGTCATTGGGTGGGACGTCGCTCATGACAAGCTCCTCACGTCCGTCGCAGGAGACGAGACACCCGATGTCTCGATGATGGGAACCACATGGATGGGCGAATTCGCCAACCAGGGAGCGCTTGCTGAGGTGCCAGATTCGATCGACGAGACAGCGTTCTTCGATCCGGCTTGGGAGACCGTTCTCTTCGAGGACACTGCTCAGGGAGCACCCTTTCACATCGACACCCGAGTCTTGTACTACCGCACGGATGTCGCGAAGAAAGCTGGTTTCGAGGGACCTCCCGAGACATGGGAAGACATGCAGACCATGGCCAAAGCCATGCAGGAAAAGGGCGGGGCTAAATACGGCATCTACCTCATGCCGAACAACTGGCAGGAGTTCCTGCCGGAGCTTTGGCAGGCAGGCGGCGCGCCGATGGAGGGCGACCAGTTCACGCTTGATTCACCCGAGGCCGTCGAGGCTCTGGAATTCCATCAATGGTTCTTCGATGAAGGCCTCGTACCACCGACTCCCGCCGAGGGCTACGACCCTACCCAGCCGTTTGTCGACGGGGACGTGCCCATGTTCTTCAGCGGCCCGTGGCACGTAGCAATCATCGAGGATACGGGTGGCAAGAGCGTTGAAGGTAAGTGGGACGTGGCGCCTATGCCGCGAAATGAAAGCGGGACATCCTTTGTGGGAGGCAGCGACCTGGTCGTCTACAACCAGAGTGACAATCAACCTGCGGCGTGGGCGTTCGTCGAGTACCTGACCTCGCCCGAGGTTCAGGCAAAGTTCCATGCCATGACCGGAGACCTTCCTGCTGCCGTCGATGCGTGGGATCAGGGAAACCTCGCCCAGGACGAACACCTTCAGGTTTTCAGAGATCAGATGGGAGAAGCAGAGGCACCTCCTGTTATCCCGACATGGGAGCAGGTCGCAGCCGAGGCGATAGCTCCGGGCATCGAGCAGGCCACCATCGGGGATGCCTCGGCCGAGGAGGCGGCAGCCTCCATGCAGCAGAAGGCCACTTCAATCGGGATCGATTGACAACATGGCGCAATCGGGTGCGCCGGCGGCCTCGGGACGGCGCCTGACCCGGCGGAACAATCTCGTCGGGTGGGCGTTCACCTCCCCCTTCTTGGCCATATTTGGTGTCTTTCTCGCCCTTCCGATCGTTGCGTCCCTTATCGTCAGCTTCACCGACTTTGACCTCGGGGATATCAGCAACCCTGTCGGCACCGACTTCATCGGCCTATCCAACTACTCCGAAGCTCTCGCCGATCCCAAGTTCCGCAAGGCGGCCTTCAATACCGGACTTTTCGTCGTCTTCGGCGTCCCGCTGACTATCCTGCTCGGACTGGCTGCCTCTGTGGCGCTGAATTCGGGTATCCGCAGATTCCGAGCCCTCTTCCGTGTGGGCTACTACCTCCCGGTGGTAACAAGCATTGTCGCAATCGCTGTGATCTGGCGCTTCATGCTGCAGCCCGAGGGCGGCGTCGTCAATGTGATGCTCGGTTATCTAGGCATGGAGGGCCCCAATTGGCTTGGAAGCTCGACCTTCGCCATGCCTTCGATTATCGCTTTGGGCGTATGGCGGAACATGGGCTTTGTGATGGTCATCCTCCTGGCAGCTCTTCAGGGCATCGATGAGCAGTACTACGATGCAGCCAAGGTCGACGGCGCTCGGCCGTGGCAAACGTTCAGGTACGTAACCCTTCCGCTGCTGCGCCCAGGAATGCTGTTCGCCGCGGTAATAACCTCGATCGGCTACCTGCAGGTGATGGAGGAGCCCTTTGTCATGACGGCGGGAGGGCCTCTGAACAGTACCCTCACACTGACCATGTACGTCTATGAACAGGGATTTCACTTCTTCAATTTGGGTTACGCGAGTGCGATGGCATATCTTCTCTTCATCGCTATTGCGTTGCTTACCGCCCTCCAGTTCCGAGTTCTGCGGACACAGACCTAGAGGGGCGTTTCGTGTCTGTGGAAGCATCCCAAGGAGGGCGTACCGACCTCGAGGTCACTCATCACAGGAGCCGGCGTTTTCCTGCAGGCAATTGGTGGCTCTATGTTCTGGTCAGCCTCGGTTTGGTGGTGATGGTTGGACCGTTTGTGTGGATGATCCTGGGCTCTTTCAAGTCACAGGCCGAGCTTCTCAGCGTCCCTCCGACGTGGTTGCCGGCAAATTTCAGCGGGGACAACTTCCAACGCTTGTTCGAACGGCTCGACTTCCCCCGGTACTTTCTCAATTCAACCGTCGTCGCCGGCTTCATCACTCTTGCCAACGTCGCCTTCGCCTCCATGGTTGGCTATGCTCTAGCCAAGCTGTCTTTTGCGGGAAGGAAGACGGTGCTGCTGTTGGTGCTGCTTACGCTGATGGTGCCGCCAGCAGGCCCGATCACGATCGTTCCACTCTTCATCCTCATGAGCAAGTTGAACCTGGTGAATTCCTACGCAGCGGTGATACTGCCCTTCGCGGCCGGCCCCTTCGGGGTGTTTCTCATGAGGCAGTTCATATCAACGATCCCCGACGATGTGCTCGATGCGGCGCGTGTGGATGGCGCCAGCGAATGGACTGTGTTCAGGCGCATCGTCCTCCCGCTGCTTGGGCCGGGGCTAGCTGCTCTTGGCATCTTTACGTTCCTGCAAGCCTGGAACGGCTTCCTCTGGCCGCTTGTGGTGCTGACGTCCGACGAGATGTACACACTCCCCGTTGCCCTTGCCACTTTTGCCAGAGAGGGACAGTACCAGGCCGACTATGGACTGCTTATGGCGGGCTCCTGTATGGTCGTAATTCCCGTGGTGGTGGTGTTCTTGGTTCTTCAACGCCACTTTACCCAGTCGATTGCGATGACGGGGATCAAATGAAACTGGGTGCGGACCAGTCCGACCATACGGCCGTCACGACTTCATCCACGTCACCACCCCGGCGGGTCACTCGCAGGGAAGGATTCGATCGAGGCTTCATCGATTTCGTTGCTTGTTGGGTGATCGTTCGCCGAGCTCTCGGGCGCTTCATAGCACTCACCACATGAGGCGCAGTGGACTCGCCCGGCCACCACAGGTGCATTGCACGTTCGGCACCATTCGCTGCTCATAGGAGCTCGGTCCTTACCTGCCTTTGGGTAGGAGAATCCACAGGATGACGTAGACGACTTCGCCGGCGCCGAACAGGCCGAAAAGAAAGAAGGCCCACCTGATGCGCTTGGAGCTGATTCCGTAGTGCTCGGCCAGACCGCCGCAGACCCCGGCAAGCATCTTGTTGCGAGTTGACCTCGTGAGTCCGCTCTTGCCCATATCCCACTTCCCTTATAGCTCTTGACCGTTCCCTTGTTCCCGAGTCTATCCCGCCGTTTGTTTGGCTCTTAGCGAAGGAGTGGCTTTGGCCGGGTTGGCGGTCTTGCCGGGGATGGGGCCGGTTTCCCGAACACTCCGCCCTACAGGCGATGGAAGCCCTCCCCTGGAGCCTGCCGGCCTTGGCTTGCCTCTGGCGGGTCAGCCGGCCGTCCTCACCTCAGGCCGACTTCCGAGGGGGCCGGTTCCCGGTAGTCTGAGAGGAGCCGGGAGCGGCGTGCCGGGAAAGACTAGAGCGGGAGGGGAATCATGTTCGCACAAGTCATTCAGGGTCGAACGGGCGACGCAGTTGGGTTGTGGAATCGCCTGGAGGAGTGGGACCGAAGCTTGAAGCCGGGCGCAGCAGGTTTCCTCGGTGCTACGTCGGGGGTTTCAGATGATGGAGAGTTCATTACCATCGCTCGCTTCGAGAGCGAAGAAGCGGCCAAGACGAACAGCGACAGACCCGAACAAGGTGAGTGGTGGGCGGAAACCGAGAAGCTGCTCGAAGGCGAGGTGCGCTTCTACGACAGCACCGAGGTCGATCTCATGTTGTCTGGTGGATCTGACGACGCCGGGTTCGTGCAGGTAATGCAAGGGCAGGTGAAGGACAAGCAGCGGCTCCTCGAGTTCGAGGCCGGGGCCCAAGACTGGATGCAGGAGAATCGGCCAGACGTTATCGGAAGCATTCGCGCATGGCAGGGTAACGAGTTCAGCGAGTTCATCTACTTCACTTCAGAGGAGGATGCTCGCGCCGGCGAGAAGCAGGAAGTTCCTGCAGAGATGGGCTCCGAGGAGGAGTGGGGCGACATCATGGGTGACATGAAGTTCATCGATCTCCGCAACCCCTTCTTTTCCAGCCCTTAACTCCGAAAACTCGTTATGCCGCAGGCGGTCTGGACTGGTCAGCTGAGCTTCGGCCTGGTGAACATCCCGGTCAAGCTCTACAGCGCCACCGCTCCCAAGAACGTGCGGTTCCATCAGTACGATGCTCAGACGGGCAGGAGAATCCGGTACCGGCGCGTCGCTTCAGGCCCCGAACACATCGCACCATCCCAACAAGCGCCAACATACGAGCAGAAGCCCCCACCCGACACGGCGGAACCGGGACCCTCTCTGAAGCCCTCTCCGGGCTCCTCTGCCGGTGAGCCCCAGAGCGTGACGCCCTCGGTGGACGTTCCACCCGCTTTCGGCGAGGCCAAGGAGGAAGCGGGCGGCGAGTCTCCCGAGGAGGCCGATGTTCCATGGGGCGAGATCGTCAAGGGATTCGAGATAGAGCCGGGCCGGGTGGTGACCGTTACGCCCGAGGAACTGATGTCGGTCGCCCCCGAGCAATCGCGCCTGCTCGAGGTCGAGCAGTTCGTCCACCTCAACGAGATCGACCCGGTCCACTTCGACAAGAGCTACTACGTAGCTCCCGGTTACGGCGCGGGGGCCGAGCGCCCTTACTGGCTCCTGTACAAGGCCATGGATGCCGCCGCAGAGGTGGCCGTGGGCCGCTTCGTGATGCGGACGAAGGAGTACCTCGCCGCCGTCCGGCCGGGCGAGCACCTCCTGATGCTGGAGACGCTTTTCTATGCAGACGAGGTCCGCGACCCCAAGGAGATCTGGATGCCTCACTTCGAGGAGGCGCCGGAGCGGGAGTTACGTATTGCCCGCCAACTCATCGACGCGCTCACCGGCGAGTGGGACCCAGACCGGCACCGCGACGAGTACCGCGAGCGCCTCCTCGAGCTCCTGCGGAACAAGGTCGATGAGGCGCATGTCATACCGGAGCCAGAAGAGGAAGTAACCAGTCAGGTTATCGACCTGATGGACGCGCTCAAAGCGAGCGTCGAGGTGGCGAAGCTGGCCCGATCGGCCAACGGCAGCGCCTAGGTACTCCCTAAGCCACTCTCGCTTCTTTCAGGCGGAGATACAGGAGCGTCGTGATGAGGGCCGAGAGGGGGCCCGTCAAGGAGCCGCTGAGGACGTTCGATACGAAGGTCTGCGGACCGTCGGGGAGCGGCGCCATGATCAGTCCGAGGATGAGTGACACCGCAATGATCAGCAAAGCCTCGAGCACGATCACTCCGAAGACCTTCAAGTCCCAGCCGCGCACGAGCTCCCGGCTCCGGGAGAACGAATCGAAAGCCCCAACTCTCTCGAGCACGATTACGGGCACTATTACCGCCCACCACGTGAGGAGCACAAGGCCCGGAATGATCAGCAGAACCATCCCGATGCC
>JACDDL010000030.1 GCA_013817045.1 Actinomycetota bacterium
CAGGGCGAGCTGGTGGGCCTTGGGCTTCATGGACGGAAGCTACGGCATCCCACACGAGTCTGAGCACTCAGGTCGACGCGAAAGGCCTAGTCATAGCGGTTGATCGAGTTTTCGGCACCCACAGGCTTCCGCGGACGAGCGGATCGTTGAGGTCCATCCGGAGGTTTCTTTCCGAGCGATGGCTGGCCACTCGATCGAGTTCCCCAAGAAATCTTGGAATGGGATGCTGCTCAGGCGTCGGCTTCCTCGAAGCTAATGGGATCTTGCTTCCTGATGAGCTTTCCGACGGAGGATTGGCGCCGGCTGATGATGTTCTCGACGCCGCAGCCGCGGCGTCGACGGCCGGTCTCATCGCAGAAGAGAAGGCAAGGAGCCTTCCCGATCCGCCCGAGAAACAGCCTGGCGGACGTACGGCGACCATCTGGTACTGAATTTCCTGGCTTTGAGGCTGTAGTCATAGCGGTTGATCGAGTTTTCGGCACCCACAGGCTAATCCAGCTGGTCAATCGCTACTACGGTGCTTGCGGACATTAGGGCTCGGGTGTGCTGAAAAGCAGGTGGGTCATCCATACCTCAGTCCGTTTAACGTGGGGTGGCGGGCTAAGCGGCTGGCCCTGTTGCAGCATGTCGTTAAAGGTATGGAAGTCTTCGTTGTAGACTTCAAAGTCGCTTTCGTTGAAGTAGATCACCCTATATCTGGTCTCCCTAGCCATTTGTCTTTCCCCTCTGACGGTACGCTGCCCTTCTAAATGATCCTTGACTTTACGCCCCCGCCTCACAGATCCAGACGGAGTTTGCGAGATCGGATCATAATCGAACCCACACGTAGGCATCTAGGGGATGGCGAAGGCCTCTGCTCGCATACGTCGAGGAACTCCTGATCAGCGGGCGACTGAAGGAGGCACCGGAGAAAGGAACCGTGATGCCGAGATGTTTGTACCGGGAGCGACACCGGTAGCACGTCACCGTGGCGTGGTAGAGGTCGGCAGACCGAGGGTTAACCGCCACTACGGTTGTCCGTCCTAAGCGAGACGGCCTGGGCGGCTGCTTTGGATTCTTGCTTAGTGAGATCCCGGACCACGATCTCGACCGCGACAACGTCGGTTCCGGCATGCTCCTTGTCGTGGGCCGCCTCCCACGCCGCTTCCTCGGAGGTGGGGTAGAGCGACCGTCCTGGGTCGCCGGTCGGCTTCGTTTCGACATATCGAAACCCTTGCCCAACTGTGCCGCTGTCGACGTGGCCCTCCTGAGAACGAGAGGGTAGTTTGCGCGGACGCCAGGCATTCTTCCACTGCTCCTCGGTCACAGGCGTGTAGTCGTACTCGATGTTGTCTGGGTCCGCGTCGACGTGACCTTCGTTGCCCAGGTGCTCGCCGTTCTTGTCAAAGGTATCGACCGCGGTGTCGGTATCGTGCTGATTGACCTCGCGCTCCAGGTTCCAGTTCCAGTCGTTGTTCTTGTATGTGGCCGAGCGCCAGCCGCAGACCTTGCAAACGGCGGTGATGTTCTCGCCAGGATCGTCGGCAACCCACACCTCGTACCAGGTCTCGCAGGTCTCACGATGCTGGAGCCTGGGCTGCTGGACCCCTCCGTCGGGGTCGAAGAGCCACACGGTGTTGCAACCGTCGCACCACTTCGCCACCGGTTGCCACTTATTCTGGATGCGAGCGTTGAGCGAGCGGACGAGACCGCCGCACTGGGGAGCAGGCCCCGACAGGTGCTCGAGGTGGAACGCTGTGTGCCGCGGCGGCCTCCCCATAACCGTCTACAGTAACACCTTCCTGCGTCGGCAACGACCCGCCTTGTGTTTTCGCGCTGGCGCCTCGGCCCTCTCAAATGCGGGGCGCGGTGAAGCCGTAGCGCTCGAGATCGGCCGGTATCGGCCCGGAATCCGACTCAGCCGCTGCACAGCACGCGATTTCGGGCTTTGCGGTGGCGCTGGAAATCGTGGACCTTGCCAAACCGCCTGATGATCGTCGGTTGTGGCCGCAACATCTTCCACTGCGCGGTTGCGTTCAGCCGGATGTGGGCTGAACGGCGTTTGTCAAGGTAGACGACCAGCACCTTGACTTCCCAGGCCCGCTCATTGGGGTAAATGTACGGTAGTAATCGCCCCCGCCGGCTAATCGAATGCGGAGAGCGTCAGTCCGATGGGTGCCTTGGCGGATAGGTCATGGAACGTATCGCTGAGGCACTCAATGTTGGGTACGGCACGGTCGCCCGTGATCTATCCAACGTGGATAAGACCCGCCTGGGTTGAGGGTCGTCAGCATCTACTTACTCGCCCCTGAGACGCGCCTCCCGCTCTGCGTCCTGCTCGACAATGAGCGCTTGTAGTTGCTCGAGGGTCAACTCACGCAGGCGTCACTCCGCATTTGAAGGTGGTTTGCCTGCTGGCCGTCGGAGTGCGCCGAGGTACACCCCGATCAGTACCAGGGTCGAGCCGGCTGCGAACACGCCGGTGATTGGCTCATGCAGGAGCCACGCCGAGAGCACGATCCCTACGATCGGGGCGAGCACGAACTCATAAGAAGCGGCGCTCGCAGACCATCTGCTGAGGACATACAAGTAAAGGGCAAAGACGCCGACCGATCCAATGATTACGAGATATGCCTGTGCCAGCCACGTTGGGCCGGCCTCGGGAATGACGTACGCTTCTTTGAAGAGCGGGGTGAGGATGAGCAAGATCACGGTCCCGGTAGACATGCCGATAGCGTTCATCGCCGCTGGATGCACGGGTGGAAAGGCCTTTACCACGATCGCCCCCTCCGCCGCGCAGGCCGCGCCCGCGACAATCGCCAGGAGGGAAGCAACCGGCACGCCCTGTTCGATGCCGCCGAAGAAGATCACCGCAGTTCCACCCACGGCGAGCGCGCCGCCTGCGAGGCTGTCCCAGCGGAACCGTTCCTGGCCCTGGGCGAGCGCCAGGAGGAAGGTGAGCAGTGGAACAGTTGCGAGGAAGACCCCCGCCAGCCCGGCAGGAGCCTCCTGCAAGCCCCAGTACACAAAGCCAAAGAAGGCCCCGAACGTGAACGCTCCGTACAGCAGCTCCCCCACTAGAGCGCGACCTCGCGGCAACGGAGTTCGAAGGGCGCCCGCGATGAGCGTGAAGATCAGCGCGGCCACCAGGAAACGCGAAGCGGCCGCCCAGAGGGGACCGAGATCGGGCTCCAGCAGAACGAGTTTGATCGCGACGACGTTCCCACCGATGGTGAACACCATGGCGATGAAGGCCGCGATGGTGGCTCGGTCGGGCCCGACTCGTTCCCCCAACTCCTCCATGGCCACGAACGGTACCAGGAGTTCGGTGGGCATCCCCCTTCGGGAACGCAGCGGATATTTGGCTCGATTACGAAGTGTCGCGAGCACGCCAAGCAGGTCGGTGCCAACGGCTTCATGCACGTTCCGGGGCGGGGTCGGTCTCCGTATGTAATGCCCCCTGTGCATCTCCTCAAGTCGCGCCAGCGCACCCGCATGTGTCTAAGAGGCGACTGAGGGGCCTGAGAGGCCGTGACGCCGAGGTGATCGTAACGTGGTTGCGACGAGGGGGTAGGAACGCTAACGCTCCAAGGAGATGTGGAAGGATCGGCGCAAGAGGGGCCGCCCCGAACTTTTCCGAGACCAGGGCGACCCCGTAACCGAAAGCGAGGTTGAAGTGACTCCCTCTGCTTCGGTCTCTGCAACGACAAAGGCTGGTGACAGGGCCTTTCTTCATTTCTAGGGATGTGCTCGAAAGGGCTCATGTAACCCATATGCAACCCAACAGTCGTGCAACCGTCTGTGCGACTCCAAGCACGAAGAAGGCCCCCGACTTTTGCGCCGGGCCTGGTGGTGCTGAGAGACTGCGGTGGTCAGCCATGACCAGCTGAGCCACTGTATCCCCTGTAGTTATCAAGCGTCCTGCCCAACAAACCGGATACCGATCGCGCTGGTCGTGTGCAGTAGCTTCGCTTGCGCGCCGAAAAGTTCTGTCAGGCGCAAACTGGCTGCGTGGTGGTCAGCACCATTCAGGAGACGATGATCTCCACCAATCTCGTGGACAGCAGGCATTGGCAGATGATGTTTTTGCTGCGGGGATAAAGAAGTGGAGGGATCTCTAGCTGAGCCTTAGGCCCGAAAAGGGGGGAATGGGCACCTCTCACTAAGAACTCGTTTCAGAATGAGCTTTGAGAGTCCGCAGTCATCAATCGCTGCGCGGCGGCCTTTGCGCCGTCGGTGCGCACTGCGTCGGCGATGATTTGGGCACGGGCTGCTACGTGCGGCCGGAGGGCGTGGCTGAGAGCCGCGGCCAGCGAGTCGGTGGTCGGTACCACGGACGGGTGCGCGATTCCGATCCTGAGGTGGTGGATCTGTTGTGCAAAGTAGTGCTGATCGTACATCTGGGGTAGGACGACCTGGGGTACTCCGGCTCGCGCGGCTGTGGTCGTGGTGCCCGCGCCGCCGTGGTGTACGACGACGGCGACCCGTTTGAAGAGCGCCTGCTGGTTGACCTCTCCGATGGACATGCAGTCGGGTTGGTTGTCCAGCAGTGTCAGGTTAGCCCACCCGCTGGAAATAATCGCGCGGCGGCCGAGCGCACGGGCCGCTTGGATCATCGTCTTGCTGAGGTCTTGTGGAGCGCGCATGCTGCCGAAACCGAAATAGATGGGTGGTACGCCGGCCTCGAGGAATGACTGTAGCTCTGGAGACAGTCGACGCTGGTCCATCAGGACCGAGGCGCCCGTCTGAACGACATCCAGGTCCGCAGGCTCAGGCCAGGGCGCCAAGGTTGGGTCGGCGGCCAGCCAGGGCTTGTCGGCGAAGATGTGGCTTCGTACGTCGGTGACGGAGGGCAAGCGGGCTGATGCCCGATGGGAGTTGAGAGCGGCGCCGAAGGTGTCGTTCCAGTGTTGGGCATCCTGAGCCCAGAGCGTGCGATTGTCGGCCGGCCGTGCGTCGGCGTCTGTCCCAGCAGTGACAATGGGGGTGGAGAGTGGTATAGGGAGGGCAGCGTTATCGGGCAGTAACTGGCGTAGACGTATGGGATTCCTCTCTGCTCGGCCACCGAGCGAGCGGCCGCCTGCAGTGCTCCACCTGCCACGAGGACGTCGCAGCCTTGGGCTGCCGCCGCGATCGTCACGAACTGGGTGGCGACCGTGGCTTCCACCATCTGACGCAGCTGCTCGGGCGAGGGTTGGGCCCGGGCGACTGGTGGGCTGGATGTCGCAGTCGTGCGCACCTCGGGTCCGATGGGTACGAAGGCGATCCCGTGGGTGTCGAGCCAGTCCCACGGTTCGTGCCATCCGGCATGGCTCTGATCCGTCGCTTGAGCAAGGAAGAAGTCCACGCGCTGCTGCAGGCGGGTCGCCGCCAGGTACTTGACGGTGCAGAGATCGTCCGGCGACACCGCACCGGAGATGGGCCGCCCGATTTCGTCGGTGTCGCAGGTGGATTCCCCCCCAAGGGTAAGGGAACGCGCTTACAGGAGCTCATCGTCAACCAGTCGTGGGAAAGGCGGCCGTTCGAGGTCCAATACGAGGGTCATGCCGCGAACACGTGAATTGGGGAACCGTGGAGAATTTTGTCAACGCGCTGGGCTCGGCCGCGGTTTCGCCCTAATCGGTCCCCAACTATGTATCTTGCGATCACCACAGGACAGCGCTGCCGAGGGGGGCTGTTGGGCCCACGCCTACCGGGGTCGCTGCCCAAAGCCCGGCTGTTTGTCGGCAGGTAGGCCGGAACCAAACCAAGCACAATTTCCTTCGTACCGACTCGCGAAACTCGCGAAACTTGGGGGCAGATGATGTGTCTCATAACCCGGAGGTCGTAGGTTCAAATCCTACCCCTGCAACCACTGTGATGTCGCGGGACATCCCGGACAGATGTCGCGGAGCATAGTGGACACTCAGGGCCTGCCGCGCGGCTGGTAGTTCCGGTCCGGATCAAGGACCAGCTCCCGCAACAGCCCGCCGTGCTCATCGAGGACGCGGATCCGGCGCCCCGCCACGAGCAGGATCACGCGCCTCCCATTCAGCGCTCTGCCCATGCCGATGTGGTGCAGCTTGCTCTTGTAGCGGATCGTGACCGTCCCGTGCTGATCGATCTTGTCGTGACGGACCCGCAGCTCTGTCGTGGAGGTGTGGTCGACCTTTCTGGGTGCCGCCCTGGCGCGTGAGTCGAATGCAGCTCGAGGTGTCATCCGGCCTTTCGCTCGATGGGGGCGAACCTCGTTGTAGTAGGTGACGAAACGATCGACCTGGGCCTGCAGCTCGGCGATCGAGCGAGCCCTCTTCTGCTTGTTGAGGAAGCGCTTGAGGGTCTGGTGGAAGCGCTCGACCTTGCCGCAGGTCTGCGGGTGATAGGGCCGTGAGTGCTTGTAGGTGATGCCGAGATGGAACAGCTCAGACTCCATCGCCGAGTATCCGCCCCGCTCTTAAAAGAGTCGATCCCTTGCTCATCTTGTCCGGCGATCCCTGCACCACGGTGACTCGTGCCTACACCAGGCCTCCCTTTCTAGTGGACGATTGCCACTACAGCACGGTGGTCCCATGCCCCAGAGCCGAGCCCCGCGCGACCCCGTATCCCAATCGACTCCGGCCGGGCACCACCTCGTGTACCTCGGTTACTCTGTCCCCCGACGTCGGTGTCGAGGCACCAAAGCGAACGTGTCCGTAAGGGGATAGTCATGATCAGATTCGAGGTAACAGAAGTGGTTAATCGACCGGCGGAAGAGGTTTTCGCCTACTTGACCGATTCCGAGAAGTTGCCCGAGTGGCAGTCGATGGTCTCCGAGTCAAGGCAGGAGTCCCCAGGACCGATGGGGGTGGGCACTCGAGTGTCAAACGTTCGCAACTTCCTGGGTCGCCGGATGGAATTTCAAGCTGAGGTTACGGCGTATGAGCCGCCGGAAAGGTTCGATCTCCGGGTTGTTTCCGGTCCAGTCCCTTTCCAGATCAGCCACACCCTCGAGCCGATGGAGACAGCAACAACCATTAAGGTTGAGATTCAAGGGGAGCCTGGTGGGTTCTTCAAGCTCGCTGAACCGGTAGTAGGACGGCAGGCAGAGCGTCAGTTCAAAAGCGATTTTGCAACGCTCAAGGATTTGCTGGAGGCAAGAGCGGCGAGCAGCTAGACTAACCCTGCTTACCGATTTACGAGAGCCCATGGGCGCGCGACATCGGCCCAAAAAGAGCATCAACCTCGTGGACTCTGGGCAAACGCGTGACGGTGTTAGATCCCCGGTGTTAGATCCCCGCCGAGCCCGGCTGGCGAGCCTGTTGCTATAAGGTCCTCGGCGATGACGTCAAAGTCCTCTGCGAACCCTGCATCGCTTGGGCCTTGGTCGAGCGTAGCTCCGGAGAAGAACTGGCCCCGGAAGTAGAGATCAGGATCGAGCCTGTGTCCATGGAACCGACTCGGCTCGCCGGTGATCAACTCCGACTCTACGCCTTCTCTCTGTTCGCACTTGTGGCACCGCACGAAGACGTCGACCAGAACGCTGTCGTGGCCCAGATCAAAGAGGGGCTGGCCGAAGGCAACCTGCGGTGGAACGAGGAAGGGGGTGCTCGCTAGAATTCCTTCGTCACCGGGCTGACTCAGGGTGTGGCTCTACCAAAGGGGACTGTGATTATCGGAAGGGGACTGTGATTATCGAAGTCGTTCGTGAATGGTTCGACGCCTTCGCCGCGCGGGACATGACCCTCGCACGACGAATGTTTCCCGACGATGCCGTGCTGCACTTGAATGGAGTTCGGCGCGTGTACCGTGGACTCGATGAGCTCCTGGCTTGGTACCAAGACAAAATCCAAACAGCGGGGGAGGTTTCGGCTTCGAGCTTATCGAGCTCATGACCGGGACTCATCAATGTCGCTGCGCTGATAAATCTTCGCACCAGAGTGCTGGAGTGGAAGCAGGTAGCTCTCTACCGGGTCGTCGGCGATCACATCACGGATATCTGGATCTTCGAGGAAGAGCCGGTCGCACTTGACGAAGTTCCTCAATGAGCAGCTTCCTGAAAGGCATGGCTTCCCTATGGTGGCGAGGCAGACGACGTCTACCGAGCTCTAACGCACGGCTACAGAGAAGGCCGCGTAGAGCCGGATTTGCTCGGACGAGGAGGGCCCCAAGTAGGTCTCTGATCTGCACGAATGGTGTTTGGCTCTGAGGTAGCCGGATGAGGTCGAGGTGGGCTCCGCTTGCCTGCGGAGCCAGGGGGCACCTCGCCGCAGCAGTCGTCTGACCAGGAATAAGATAGGGCCAACCGGGCGGCACCTGGCAGCGGCGTCCCAGACTAGGAGGTCTTGGTATGGCCCAGGCGACGATCGACCCCACCTTCTACCGGAGTGCTGCAGAGGCCGCGGCTGGTCCTGCCGAACAGCTCGCCTACGTGGTGGCCTTCGACCGGGCCACGCAGAAGAACGACGCGATGACCGTCATTGACGTGAACCCGGCATCCGACACCTACGGGCAGGTGGTCGGTTGGACTGACCTCCCCGCACTCGGTAATGAGTTGCACCACTTCGGCTGGAACGCCTGCAGCAGCGCCCTCAAGCACGAGGGCCACAACATGGACGGCCTCGCCCGCCGTTACCTCCTGGTGCCGGGCCTCCGCTCGTCGAACATCTACGTGCTCGACACCGGGTCGGATCCCCGCAAGCCGACGCTGGTCAAGACGATCGACGGTAAGACCCTGTCCGCAAAGGCCGGTTACTCTCGCCCGCACACTCTGCATTGCGGACCCGACGGAGTCTTTCTCACCTGCCTGGGCGGCCCCGAAGGCAACGACGACGGACCGGGCGGGATCGCCCTGCTCGACCACGAGACCTTCGACGTCGTTCGCGCCTGGGAAACCGAGCGCGGGCCGCAGCACTTCCACTATGACGCCTGGTGGCACCTCAACCAGAATGTGCTGATCTCCAGCGAGTGGGGCAGCCCTTCGATGTTCGAGAACGGCATCGTTCCTGAACTGCTCCTGGGACAGAAGTACGGCCACGCCCTCCATTTCTGGGACCTCGCCGCAGGTAGGCATGTGCAGCGAGTGGACCTGGGCGCCCAGCACCAGATGGCACTGGAGGTCCGCCCCTCCCACGACCCCGAAGCGACCTGGGGTTTCGTCGGCGTCGTGATCTCCACCGAGGATCTCTCTGGGTCGGTATGGCGCTGGTTTCGCGACGGCGACGAGTGGAAGGCCGAGAAGGTCATTACCGTCCCCGCCGAGCCAGCCGACCCGCAACTGCTGCCGCCCGCGCTTAAGCCCTTCGCTGCGGTACCGCCGCTCATCACCGACATCGATCTCTCTGTAGACGACAAGTTTCTCTACGTGTCCTGCTGGGGCACCGGCGAGATGAAGCAATTCGATGTGTCGGACCCGACCAACCCGAAAGAGGTGGGATCCGTGCGGCTCGGCGGGATCGTCAACCGGGCCCCCCACCCGGCCCGGCCCGACATGCCGCTTTTCGGCGGACCGCAGATGGTAGAGGTGAGCCGGGACGGAAGGCGCGTCTACTTCACGAACTCGCTGTACGGGGCGTGGGACGACCAGTTCTATCCGGACGGCGTCGGCGCCTGGATGGCCAAGCTCGACGCCGACCCTGCCGGGGGGCTGACCATCGACGAGAGCTTCTTTCCGCACGGCGAGGAGTTCCGTGGCCTGCGCGTGCACCAGATCCGACTCCAGGGCGGCGACGCTTCGTCGGACTCCTACTGCTACAGCTGACGCTCGCTCTCTCCGCTGATATCCCACCCTGACGACAGCCGGGAGAGTCGCGCTCTGAAGTGGGTGACCATCTCGGCGCGGCTCTTGATCGCAAGGTTCACCGCTGAAGCTTGTGATCGGTCCGGTCAGGAGTTGATGTCCGCGGGTCGCACGAAGTCTAACGGAGCGGCTGGAGAATCTCGGTTGCGCGGTCGGGGCGGGCCGGCAAGACGGCTCAGTGCCGCAAACTACGATGGCAGCACAAGTGATGGTAACTTCGGCCACATCGGTTCCGCGGACAGAAGGGAGCCAACGCTCACGTGCGCCTCGACCTCGACCCCCCGCTTAATGCCCATGGCGCGCTCGGAATGTACCTGCACCATGTGTGCTAGATCAACGCAGTCGGCGAGGGGCGGACAAGAGTGGCGGAGGGTCACCTCGCCGGGGTTGCCCCATCCGGCGATCTTAGCCGTGGACGCCGATCCAATCGCCCTCGCAGCCACAGAGCGGGAGCTGCGCGAACGTTATTCCGGTCACTATCGTGTTCTCTGCACCGACTCCGCAACCGAGGCACGCGCGATGCTCTCTCAGCTTGCGGACGCTGGTGAGGAGGTGGCCCTCGCGCTCGCGGCGCAATGGCTTTCGGGAACGACCGGCACCGCGCTCCTCGAAAACGTCCACCGGCTTCATTCACACGCAAAACGTGGACTGCTGATCCCCTGGGGGGGTTGGGCAGACCAGGCGACCGCCAAGGCGATCTTCGACGCGATGGCACTGGGACAAATCGACTACTACATCCTCAGACCGGCTGCGCCGCCTGATGAGGTTTTTCATCAAGCGATCACGAGCTTTCTACTGGAGTGGACGAGATCACGCCGAGTTGCTCCGCACACCGTCAAGGTTGTCGCGAACGCCTGGTCGGGAAGAGCCTACGAGCTCAGGGAGACACTTCAACGCTGTGCGATCCCGCACTCATTCTGCCTGGCTGACTCGACTGAAGGGCGCAAGACGCTTGCCAAAGCTGGTTCGGGGGCCAAGCTTCCGCTGATGCTCCTGCCCGACGGCGAAGTGCTGAGTGACCCGACCAACACAGAGATTGCGAGAGCCTCGGGTGCGTCAGTCGAGCTCGAGCGGGACGAGTTCGATGTCGTTATCGTTGGCGCCGGTCCAGCGGGACTGTCCGCCGCTGTCTACGGGGCATCAGAGGGTTTGGCCACGTTGGTTGTCGACGAGGGAGGTGTCGGCGGGCAGGCGACGACGAGCTCGCTGATCCGCAACTACCTCGGATTCCCTCGGGGGGTGAGCGGCGGTCGCCTCGCGGAGCAGGCCTACGAGCAGGCTTGGGTCTTCGGGGCGAAGTTTCTGTTCATGCACAAGGCACTCAATCTTGAGCGCGTCGGTAACCGCTTTTCACTCGAGGTGTCAGATGGCCATTGCATCACCTCTCGAGCGGTCATTCTCGCAACGGGCGCCAGCTACCGGCGCTTGGGTGTTCCGGCGCTGGAAGCGCTTAACGGCGCCGGGGTGTTCTACGGTGGCCCGGCATCGGAAGGGCACGCCATGGCTGGAAAACAAACCTACATCGTCGGTGGCGCGAACTCAGCCGGCCAGGCAGCCCTTCACCTCGCACGCTTCGCCCACCTCGTCACTCTCGTCGTGCGCGGCCAATCGCTGCGTGGCGGCATGTCTCATTACCTGATCCGTCAGATTGAGGCGACGCGGAATATCGACGTGCGGACCGCAACGACCGTGGTTGGCGGTGGAGGCGACGGGCGTCTGCAACACCTAGTGCTGCGGACGGGCGACGAACAAGCGACAGTCGCCGCCGACGGCCTCTTCGTGTTGATCGGAGCCCGTCCGCACACCGATTGGCTTCCCGTTGAGATCGCACGCGACCGCCACGGTTATTTGTTCACAGGTGACGCCTTGCCTGAGGATCTCGAATCTGCGTTCGACCGCGAACCATTCGCATTCGAGACCAGCATGCCAGGTGTCTTTGCGGCCGGCGATGTAAGACGTGGAGCTGTGAGACGCGTAGCGTCAGCAGTCGGAGAAGGCTCGATCGCGATCAAGCTTGTGCACAGCCTGTTTGCCGTCAGTCGGCTTGATCCGTCATCGCAGCGGCTGACGGACGAGGGCTACCCTGCAAGTAGACCGTGAGAACCTGATGTCGACGGAGCTGATTGCCAAGTCCAACACCTTTAGGTTTTGTAGTTCGACGAGTCTTGCATCAGCAATCTCCAATCGATACATTCTCACTGATTTTCAGCACCAGTGCCTTTGGGGTCCAGATCTGTTTCCTCCAAACAGGAGACCGCATTTTCCACAAAAAGAGTTCTCTAGTTCGCTTGCAGTCACGTTCACTTTCACCTTCGAGGCCCCCATCGAGGATAGAGTCGCTTTCCACTCTGCTTGGGCCAGCGGTATCCGTGTCGTCGCTTCACCCCAAGCACAGGTTGCTTCGCGAGTCGCCGTCTTGGATAGTAGCTCCGAGGATGACTATGAGCACGAGAACGTGCCGGCGAATGTAGCTGTTCGACAGACGCCTTTGTTCACCCCTTTAGCGAGCATTTTTGACGACGCTGGTGTTGGGGCGAACAATAGATTCTGGGGTGCCGCTGGTCGTGATCTCCTAATAGGTGCGGGCGGGCGGGACCTGTTCTTTGGAGGGGACGGCAACGATCGTATCAGGGGCGGCTGGGACAACGACCGCCTCGATGGTCAGTGGGGGGTCAATCGGAATGATGGCGGTAGAGGACGAGACCGGTGCATTGCGCCGGACCATCGCCATGGTGCCATTGAGTGTGAGGCCCGCTTCGAAGCCTCTGAACAAATTATCGGATCAACCGTAAGACTTGGGCTTGGTTAAGAGTGAGCCCGCTTTCCAAGGGGGCCACAGGAAACCCGGGTCGCAGCTGTAGGGATTCGACGCCGAAGAATGTGAAGGAGCGGCACACCGAAGCAGTGCCAATCCTCATGACTCTCGAATTCCATCCACCTCCCATAAGCCGACGATGCGACTATTCTGGCTCCTGAATTCTGGACGGGTGCATCATTTCCTGGCGGACCGACATGAAGGGACCTCATGAAACTCGGTCGTAGGGTGCTGACAGCCGGAGGTGCTCTTCTTGTGAGCGCGGCAGCCGGAGGGACGAGCTGGGCGAGCAGTGAAGCTACACAAGGGGCTTTCTCCGGCAGGAACGCAAGGATTGCTTTCGTTCGCCATGTCGGCCGCGACTACCGGATCTATAAGATCAGCGCAAATGGCACCGGCGAAAGGCGCGTCACTGATCACGACGGTCATGAGCCTGCTTGGTCGCCGAATGGTAAGAGACTGGCCTACAGCCACCTTCATGGCAACGGCTCCGGGCCCGACGACGGCTTTGAAATCTACAAGATCAGGGCCAGTGGCCGTGGCCGTGTTCGACTTACTGACGGGGCATACCACGACAGCTTTGATCCGACCTGGGCACCCAATGGGAAGAAGATAGCCTTCTATGGCTACGACGGCGCCGATTATGAACTCTACAAGATCAACGCCGACGGCACCGGCCGCGTCCGCCTTACCGACAACACCACCAACGACTACGGCCCTGCCTGGTCGCCCAACGGTGAGAAGATCGCGTATTTTCGTTACGTGAGCGGCGACTTCGAAATCTACAAGATCAACGCCGACGGCACCGGCCGCGTGCGCCTGACACACAACTCCGAAAATGACAGGAATCCCACATGGTCTGCAGATGGACAAAAGATTGCCTTTGACATCTCCCCTGGCACCGACCGGGAGATCTACAAGATGAACGCGAACGGCTCGGCCCGTGTCCGCCTGACCGACAACTCCGAGAACGACTCGAACGCGACATGGTCGCCAAACGGCAAAAAGATAGCCTTTCAGGCCTACGACGGAGGAGATTACGAGATCTACAAGATGAATCCGAACGGGACCAACCGCGTTCGGATTACTGATAACACCTGGGACGATACCTTTCCTGATTGGGGAGCTACCTCAAGGCAGTAGAAATGCTCGAGCGAGGTTTGGTAGTTGACGCATGTCCTATGAGGGCGGACAGCTAGACTTGGAAAGCTTAAGCGATAACGGCGGGAAATATGACGACCTACACATCTTGCTCAGTTCTGGCCAACCAAAACTGAGTCACGCGGCTAGTGCGCCAGGGAGCGTGCTACCTAGTTTGCTGCACTCTGCTGAGGCTGTTGAAGGGACTGCTCAACCGGTTTCCTCATAAAGAAGCCACGGCCCGTCTAAGGAGGCGGGTAACGACTTTGGGAGCGTCGGCGGCGTAGTACTGGGTGTCGACTGCGACATAAACCGAGTCGACGAGGGCGTGGGCGCTGCTGCCGCGACGAAAGGCTTCACTACCCGCACCTTCGATTGCTTGGGTAGAGGCGTCGTGGGTTTCGAAGCGCTTTTGAACTCCGCTGCCCCCGAGGGATTCAGATATACCGACTGAACCAAGAGATTCGCCGACCCGGTACGCACACAATGGCTTGTAGATCGACGAAGCGATCTAATCCACCCGTTGCTTGCTGATAACGGTCGCGCCCGTCTCGGCCTCCACGACCGTTGTCTCAAGGAGTAAGCACGGGTTGGAGCTGGGGCGGGCTTGTGTCTGATCACTGGCGCTTGGTCCTCCGCCGCAAGCGCACCGCTACAGTGCTGGGTCAGCTCAGTATGGATGCCAACTGCTCAGACGACTGGGCTTTGTAAAAGTAGTTGCCTTGACCTAGTTCGCACCCCAGTTGCTGTGCCGCAGCGCTCTGTTCCATCAGCGCAATTGCCGAAGAGTCGCCTGGCTCGAGCCCGACCTCCTCGTCAAGGACGCTTATCGCGGTGGATACTCAAGCTATTACTTCTGAATAGGACCCACCACTGAGGCTCGGACGTAGAACCCTACATCCGAACACTCAGCGGATAGTCGAGCCGCCGAAGGATTTGTCCGAACTGACCTTCCATGGCGGTTCTTTGCTCGGCGTTAAGTTTCTCGGGCCACCCCCTGGTCGTGCCTTCGTCCACAAAACGGAAATGAGGGTTTTTCGCTTGAGAAAAGTGTTTACCCGCTGCTTCTTGGTCTTCCTTCGTGCGCATTTTTTCGACGGTGTTGTTGTTTACCGCCTCCACGATCACTTCGTAGTCAACTTCTTCCCCCAACCACCGAAGCAGGTCGTCCAATACCCTTAAGGGCTCCAAGCGCAAGGTTTCGTACTTGATCGGATAAACCTGATTGGGCTGTTGGATAGTTTCCGGCCCCAGCCAGTAGCGCACGTGCGCATCCCACGATCCAAATGGCTGCACACCCGTTCATAAAAGTTTTCCCCGACAGGGTGAGCAGCCACCTCTACTCGCCCTGCTTCAGCGACGCACGACGCCGCAGGCGAACCTACTTCCTGCGTCGCCCGTCGCCAAGGTGATCGAGTCGGGGCCGAAAACGTCCTCCAGATGGGAGTGGTAACGCTCCTCGCCGGTTGGAGTAGTTGGAGGGATGTTGGCGTAGTTGTCACGCCCCGTATGGATGATCACTGCGCTTCCGTCCTCGTCGAACAACTCACTGATCCTGAATCGGTCGGTTTTGAAGCGCGCCCACGCAGTGCCGTCATCATTCACCAGCAGAACCGGAAAATCTCCACTGTGCCCGCCGTGTGCGTTCTCGTCGGGGTTGAAGTGTCCTCCCGCGGAGAAGAAGGGCACGACTTCCCCAGTTGCGGGATCGATCGACTCGGGGTCGCATTCACCAGTGGTGTGGACGTGGAAGCCGTGGAACTCCCCGGCAGGCTCGATGTGCCGCGCGAAGGCCCGAACGAACAACTTGCCGCCGCCACCGCGCTGCATCTTGACCACCGCGACAACGCAGCCATCAACGTTTCGCAGTCTTGCAACAACGCGTGCTTTACTCCGGCCGTGCGGGGAAGCGGGCGAGACCACGCTCATGCTCAACGCGAGTAGTGCGCTGACAGCGCCTAGTGCCGCAAGTCGCCTAGACATCGAAACCTCCCTTAGCTTCTGCCACCCGCCCAAGGATGGCGACCTTCTCCATTGTTGTCCTGGCGAGGTGACTAAGCGCAAGCTGATCAAGGGGTGGAGCTGTTAGGCATACATGAAAACGTTCGGCCGCAAGGTCCCCGGCGAGGTTGGCACCCGCCAACGGCAAGTACCTCACCAGGTGTGGATCTCGACTAGTCCAGGGCGTCAATCACATGACACGCGAGTTTTCCGACTCTCTGACGACGCTGTTGAATCTGTCGGCCACCCGATCTACATACGTGCGAAGGCCTCTCTCGGATTGCGTCGCAAAGGATCCCACCCTTTCCAGACGCACCGCCTGGAATTTCCAGGGGTGTCGCAACCACCGTGTTGCGGCTGAACAACCCATGGACCGCTCAACCGCCCCACGCCCCAAGGATGGAACCGGTGGGTGACACGGGGTGACAGTCCTTAGAGGGGACGTGTCTCTCTCTTGGCAAGGGAAGTGACAGGCAAGAGGCGAACCCCTGGACAGCCCATCCTCTTACGCACCGGCTCGAGGGTCTCGGCCGTCTTGCTTGCAAGCTCGATCCCAGACCAGCGGGCAAACACACCGAGGCTCGTGACTGACCGCCGCGATGGAACGCATGCCCTCACGGATTCCAAACCGGTGGCCAACCAGCTGACTCTGGCCGTTATTTCCAGAAAAACCCAGAGGGGTTAGACTATTGGCAGGGGACGAAGTCCTCGAAAAGGCAACCCCGTCGCGAGGCGGGGGCGCAAAGCCAGGGGCCTCGGAGTGATCCGAGGCAGCCCAGTCATCGAAAGGGGACATCATGTCTCTTAGACCCTTCTTGCGGAACAAAGGGTTCCGCAGCGCGGCGGTACCTCTGCTCGCGTTCCAGCTTCTCGGCGTTTTCGCCCTTCCGGCGGGCGCAAGCTCCACTACGGCCGTCGGATACAGCGGCCGGGCGACGGCGCTCAGGGCAACGCTGCTGGGAACCACCACCGTCCTTGGCGATACAGGGCCGCTCGCGGAATCCGGGGGGGCCAGGGAAGCATCCCTGTTGAATGCAAGTGTCCCAAACCTGCTTACCGCAAAAGCGCTCCACGGCACCACCATCGGACAGGGAGATCGCAGTCGCACGGAGTCGTCGGCAGCCAACCTCAACCTCTCCGCGGGAGACCAGACGGTAGCGGCGAACTTCCTCATGTCGCGCGCCGAGGCGGTGTGCGGCTCGTCGGGCCCCGCGGTCACCGGTAGCTCGCAGATAGTCGGTTTGGTGATAAACGGACAGCCCATCGAAGTGACCGGAGAGCCCAATCAAACAGTCGAACTACCCCTGGGCGCCGGCAAGGTCGTCATCAACGAGCAGACAAAGACGGTGGACGGCAACAAAGGTGACATCACGGTCAATGCCTTGCATATCACCGTCAATGGAATCACAGACGTCGTGGTTGCCTCATCTCACGCGGACATCGTTTGTCGCGCCAACCCATCATGTGCCGGCAAAGACTTTGTCACAGGCGGTGGGATGCTCGCGGCCCCCAAAGCCAGCTTCGGAGTGGCAGGCGGCATCAGAAACGGCGCCTTCTGGGGACATCTCGTCCACATCGACCACACGACCGGCGCCAAGATCAAGGGAACCGGAATCACTGCCTACGTGGTCACGAGCCCGACGTCGCGACAGATCAAAGGCACCGCGATGGTCAACGGCCAGAGTGGATACACCTATCAGGTCGACGTGACAGATAACGGCGAACCCGGACGCAGCGACACCTACGTCCTTCGGGTGTCCAATGGCTACACCGCTGGTGGCACCTTAGCCGGTGGAAACATCCAGCTTCACAAGCCCTGCCGGTAGCAACGGCAGGGGCACGGGCCTCTGACGTGCCTCGAAGACTCGAGTAAGAAAGCGGCTCCTAGGATCCAGCAAAGTCCTGGGAGCCGCTTTCGCATTGCGCCGGGTCCCCCACCCGGGGCCAGTTGGCAGCGGACCTGCCAACCTCGTCACACACCGCCCGAATCGACAAGGCAGACCCGACGACGCCCACGTTGTGGGCCTTCCCGCCCGAGACTCAGGAACTCTGCCTCCTTGCCGATACCGCTCTTAAGGCCTCAAAGGCGCGCTCAGATTCTTCGTGTCGAAAGGGAAAGCAGGACCCGGGTGACGGGCCGCTCGTCGTCTGTCATGTGCATCCTCCTCAGTCGCGCCGGCGCACCGGCATGTTGCATGGAGGCGACTGAGGGAGGCCAACGAGACCATGACGCCGAGATGATCGTAGCGCGAACGCAACGAGGGGGTGGAACGCGGGAGCGACAGGCCCAAATGGCGCTTCAACGTCGAACTCAGGCCTGGTCCAGCAAGCCAGCAAGAGCGGGGAAAGAGCCTAATCGTACTATTGAATGCCACTCGCAACCGATCTTGAGTCTTCTAGAGCCCTGAGGTATTGTGCTCCGCGGATGAAGGCTACCGTGAGCGTGGTACATGCTGGGAAGGGAGCCAAAACGATGAGCAGGCCGAAAGTAAATAGAAGGCCGGCGGCGTCAGTCCTAGGAGTAATAGTTGTCCTTTCCGTCCTTCTTACAAGCCCGGCACCAGCCGCACCGCCGTCTGTTCTATCTACCCCTTCGGACGAGATCGTGGTTGTGACCGTGAACGCCCAGCAGAACACAACGGATGAGGCGCGATTGACTGAATTGGCAAACGCGCTACGCAACAGACCAGTCTCATCAGAAGATAGCCCAGGCTTTTATGCACCGGACGTTATTGTCGCCAATGAAATGAATACCGACTCATCGCTTGTCAGTTTCAGAGACAAGTTAAATGCCGTCTTCACCCCCGGTCTCTACGAGATTGTGGGGTCCACCAGCCCTGCTGTAAAGGCGAAATTTCTGCTTAACACCTCGACCATGAAGATCGAATCCTCCAAGACGTGGGCGGACGTTTGCGAGGCGGGGACTCAATATGGGCTGGTTCGTCTCCGTGAAATTGCTTCGAACAAGACTGTGACGGTAGGCGGGGTTCATCTTCGAGTGAACTACCCCGCTTCCGATTGCAGGGAAAGGAACACCAACGAGATAAGAAGACAGTTGGACGGTGAGACACGATCGGTAGTGGGGGACTTCAATCAGCGCGCAGCCGAAACGGAACTCGAGTGTGATCCATATGAAACCTCCGGCGATCGGCCTTGGTACGCAGCGATGACATCCCAGTCGGCCATCGACGGAATTTCCTACATCGATGCGGTGCGGAACTACCAACGTAGCCGCAATCTCTCACTGGCTGAGGAGTGGACATGGGAGGGCACGTCGAAAACTGACCTTTGCAACAACACCACCGACTTCAAGCGGAGTCGCATCGACTATCTCTTCGTCAGCAACAAGGTGGGTGTTATCGAGGCCCACGCCGATCATCCGGGGTGGGCCAATGAGCAACAACGCGGGGCGATCGCCTGCACGCCCGCTCCGCAATGCAAGTACTCGGACCATCGCTTTGTTTGGGGACGCTTCAACCTGAAAGATATTTCGACTCCTGTCAACCCGCCTGCGTCCCCGACTAACGTCACGGCATCGGCTGCATCCTCGACACAGATCGACCTCGCATGGAGCGCCGTTGCGGACGCCACCGGGTACAGCGTCGAACGTTCGCCCGACGGGTCTGCGGGCTGGAGCCAGATTGCAACGCCCACCTCCGCCAGTTACAGCGATACTGGGTTAGTGGAGAACTCGACTCGTTACTACCGGGTTATCGCGACGAATGCGGGAGGGGGCTCGCAGCCGTCCAACGTTGCCTCGGCGACGACGCCCGGTGTTCCCCCTTCCAATCCGGCCAACCTCGTCGCCACAGGAGGCAGGCGCAAGGTGACCCTCTCTTGGAGCGCGTCGACCGATAGCGGAGGAAGCGGCCTTGCCGGGTACGAAATCTGGCGTAGCACCACAGGCACTGCGGGATCTTTTGCCAAGATCGCGACGACGTCGACCACCACCTACACGAATTCGGGACTCACTCAGGGCACACGCTACTGGTATTACGTCGTTGCCTTCGACAATGCGGGGAACAAAAGCAACGCTTCAAACACCGCCAGCGCGACTGCGAAATAGGCTCGCGAAACCGCTGCGCTCCGAACCGGAAGCGCGTCACTTGCTCTTCGCTGCCAGTGGCGAGCAGGGCGGGGCAGGAACCGTTTGACCTGAGCCTCTCGGGTGCTGCCCGGGTGCTGCCGTACCATCCATCACGGGGCCGGTACGATCCGGCATTCGGCTGTGGTCGAAAGGCCTAAAAGCCCTGCTCAGCGGCACTATCCGGCATATGGCCGGTACTATCCGGCACACGCTCTTGGACTGCGCCAGACCCTTTGACCGGAAACCGCGTCGAAATTCTCTCAGTCATCGATCCTCCGCGACCCCTCCGTGGCTTCCATCCTCCGTTGTCTCTTTGCTTCTTG
>JACDDL010000162.1 GCA_013817045.1 Actinomycetota bacterium
CAGGACGAAGAAGAGCGAGAGATGGCTGACCACGGTGGCCACCGTCAACCGCAACCAGCGGTGACGCAACAGATCGATGGCGCCCGCCCTGAACCTGACTGCGGCGTCGCCCCACTGGTCTACCGGGCGGCTTGTGCACCACCGCTAGGAGGCGTGAGACAACTCTTCCAGGGCGGCGATCAATACCAGCACGCCGATTACCGCCGCTCCGATCAGACCTCTGTCCGTCTTTCCTTGTGTGGCCAGGACGGCATGAGGAGGATGTCACCTCAGGTCTTCTACTCCTCTTCTTCACGGCACCACTGCGAGCTGCTTCCAGATCTCTAGGGCGGCTTCTCTGGGTCCGGGCTTCCCATGGATGGCTCCTCGAGCCGAGGTCATCAAGCCGGCGAGGCCGGGGATGCCCACGAGGAAGCTTCGGCGGGAGATCAAAGAATCGGACCGCAATGCCGGCACAGAAACGGCCCGTTAATCCGAATCCTCCATGTAGCCGTCGGCGTGGTGTTGCAGGTTGTGACGCAGGTGATCCAGGTTGTAGGTCACCAGCTCGTCGGCCTCCCACACCGCACCGAGAGACACTGCGAACTCCGGGTCGTTCAGGGCTTCTGGTTCGGCCCCCGTCCACTGGAAGCCGACCATCGTCCGGTCATCCCGGCGCCCCAGCACGATCCGGTCCTGGCTCACGACGGATCCGGCCTCTCCTGATCCGAATCACGCGCGTAGACGCCGCCCTTGAATACCCGGCTCTGGCGTATGTCCGCATCCTCGATCGTCACGAGATCCTTCTTGGTGAGCTTACGTCCGCGTTCGGCCGACTTGTAGAGGCGGATCGCTTGGTGCATCCGGAAGCGATCGAGTGCGTTGCGAACGCTGCGCCCGTTCGCGAAGCGAGGCTGCTTCATTCGCAGCTCCAGGTAATCCATTAACGCCTTCTCGGCGTCCGGCGCCAGACGGTAGCGCTGTGATTCGGCCATGAGGAGGGCGATGTCCATTAACTCATCGACAGAGTAGTCGGGGAAATCGATGTGATGCGCTATGCGGGAGCTGAGACCGGGAACATCGGAGAAGAAACGATCCATATGGTCCTTGTAGCCGGCCATGATGACGACGAGATCCTCGCGCTGGTTCTCCATGACCTGAAGGAGCATTTCGACAGTTTCTTGACCGTAATCGCGCTCGTTGTCGACGCGATAGATGTGGTACGCCTCGTCGATGAAGAGCACACCCCCCATCGCTCTTTTGAGAACCTCACGCGTTTTCGGTGCGGTGTGCCCAACGTATTGACCCACTAGGTCGTCCCGCGTTGCAGTGACGAGATGTCCCTTCCTGACATAGCCGAGCTTGTAGAGGATCTGGCCCATTTTCATGGCGACGGTCGTCTTACCGGTTCCGGGATTCCCGGTGAAGGACATGTGCAGTGTGGGAACATCGGCGTCGAGACCGATCTTGCGACGGAGACGGTCGATCATAAGGAGAGCAGCGATCTCGCCTATGCGGGCTTTCACCTCGGCGAGGGCGATGAGCTCGTCGTCGAGGCTATCGAGGACCTCGGCTATGTGGGAATCCTCGAAGACACCCTCGGCCCCCACGTCGGCGTCATCGGGAATATCGCGCATTGGATCGGCCAGATCCTTGAAGCGATCCTCGGTTCCGGGGGTCCCGTAGACCTCTGCGGTTTCGCGCGGGGGCGCGCCGGGACCGAGTGGCGGTGACTCAACCGGCTTGCTCTCGCCCACGAGTCAATCCCCGCTAGTCGGAGCCGTCGTAGCGCTCCCCGTGCGGATCTCTTGCTGCATACGGTTCGAGCGTGTACCGCACGATGCGGTCGGTCGTCTCCTGGCGAAGCAGCCGGAAACCCGGCTCGTGAGGAGGCCGGTTTACGATGAACTGCAGTGCGACGGTCTGCTTCGTGAGCGTCGCGTTGTACAGACTCACCCGGATATAGCGGTTGGGATAGGCCTTCCGGCAACGGTTCACCTCGAGCAGACCCGCTGCTGCATCCTCGATATCGAACATCGGCATGCCCCACATGTCCCAGTACACGTTGCGAGGATGTGGGTCGTCGGTGAACTCGATCGCCACCGCCCAGCCGTTGTCGATCCCGTACTGGATCTGAGCTCTGATCTCGTCATCGGTGAGTTCGGGGAGGTAGGAAAACGTTCCTTGCGTGATGCGGACGCCTGTCGTCACTTGGTCACCTCCTGATCATCCTGATGTGGTCGGGGTTTCGACCACATCAGGCACATCGGTCGACTCGAACTCGAAGCTGATGTCCCCCCAGGTGTCGAGTGCCGCATTCAACTCCTTGCACTTCTTTGCGGCCTTCTTCAAGACATCAGGCCCTTCCTTCAGGTAGTCACGTCCCTCGTTGCGAGCCTGGATCATCGCCTCTACGGCAACTCGGTTGGCTGTGGCGCCCGCAGAGATGCCCATCGGATGCCCGATCGTGCCGCCACCGAACTGAAGCACGACATCCTCTCCGAGGTAATGGAGCAGTTGGTGCATCTGTCCTGCGTGAATTCCGCCGGACGCCACCGGCATCACTCCAGGAAGGTGAACCCAGTCCTGGTCAAAGTAGATACCGTGCGCCGGGTCCTTCTCGACGAAATCGTCGCGCAAAGTATCGTAGTAACCCTTGATCGCTCCGGGATCCCCCTCGAGCTTGCCGACAACCGTCCCCGCATGGATGTGGTCTACACCGAGCATGCGGCACCACTTCGAGATCACCCGGAAGTTGACGCCGTGGTTCTTTTGCCGCGTGTAGGTCGCGTGGCCCGCGCGGTGGAGGTGAAGGAGCATGCTGTTCTTGCGCGCCCACTTGGACATCGACGTCATGGCTGTGAAGCCGATAGTGAGGTCGATCATGATAATGACGCTGCCGAGCTCCTTCGCAAACTCAGCGCGTTCGTACATGTCTTCCATGTTTCCCGCGGTTACGTTGAGATAGTGGCCCTTGATCTCGCCCGTTTCCTCCTGGGCTCGATTGACCGCTTCCATGCAGTAGAGGAACCGCTCGCGCCAGCGGTTGAAAGGTTGTGAGTTGATGTTCTCATCATCCTTGACGAAATCGAGGCCACCCCGAAGTGCTTCGTAGACCACTCGGCCGTAATTCCTGGGAGTAAGGCCGAGTTTTGGTTTGGTCGTCGCGCCGAGCAAGGGCCGGCCGTACTTGTTGACCATCTCGCGCTCATTGATGATTCCATGTGGTGGCCCGTCGAAGGTTTTCAGGTAGTGAGTGGAGATGCGCATGTCCTCCAGGCGGAGCGCTTTGAGCGCCTTGAACCCAAAGACGTTCCCGATAATCGACGAGGTGAGATTCGCGATGGAGCCTTCCTCGAATAGATCGAGCTTGTAGGCGATGCTGGCGATGTACTGGGGAGGGTCGGAGTTCGGGACGGGAACGACCTCGTAAGCCTTCGCCTGGTAGTTCTCGTACGCGGTCAAGCGGTCGGTCCACACGACGGTCCAGGTCGCAGTAGAGGATTCGCCTGCTATCGCGGCGGCGGCCTCTTCGGGATCAACGCCCGGCTGTGGCGTGAGCCTGAAGGCCGCAATGATGTCCGTATCGTCGGGTTCGTAGTCGGGGCGCCAGTAGCCCATCTCCTTGTAGGGGATAACCCCCGCCAGCCAGCGGGGCCGTTCTCCATCGCCGCTCTTGCCTGCCATGTGGTGGTGGCCTTTCCCTGAGATTGTCCGTTTACCGTAGGACAAAAAGGTGCAGAGAACAACTTGGGTCACGCCGTTTACTGAGGAGCATCGGCATCCGATTCGGAGTTTGCCACAAGGTCTCGGAGACTCACGATGCCCACGAGCTCTCCTTCGTCCACCACCGGCAAATGGCGATAGACGTTCCCGAGCATCATCGAAAGTGCGGTGTCGCAGGTGGTGGATGTGGACACCGTCACGGGGTTCGCCGTCATGCAGTCCGCGACGACGGTGCTCCAGGGCACCAGGCCTCGCGCCACGGCTCTCAATACGTCACGCTCGGTGATGATCCCTTCTATGTCGCCGTCTCGCATGATCACAGCGGAGCCAACATTCCGCTCCACCATGACCTGCGCGGCGTGGTCCAGCATCTCGGTCGCCCGCACCGTGACGACGTGAGGGCTCATCCGGTCGCCCACAGTTATCGCCTCATCCACGGTCCCATCTCCCTCGTTGGCCCCGGCGGCAGACATGCTCACGAGTTGGCTCGAGCGCTGAGAAGCTGGACCACCAACAGCAACTGGGTCAGCGCGAGCGACTCCGATCGCAACTTGTCTTCCCCCACCCGGAAGACGCCTACGGTGCTGCGATCGAGACCGGCCAAATCCGTGCTCATGCCCTCGAGCACAGCTTCCTCGACTGCAGAAGAGAGGTTGGGATCAATGGAGCCCTGGATCTCGACGACATCGACGGGCTTGCCCCGGTCGCGGGCGAGTGAGACCCTCAGCGGGAGCAGGCCCTCGATGCGGGTGCGCTCTGCAATCTCCATGAGATAGGGGTGGGCCAGCGTTGGGCGGAGAACGAGGCGGACGCTGAGCTGGTCGGGCGGGACGTCCAGAGACGCACTGGGCGGATGAAAACGCACGATGATATCCGCCCAGTTGCGCTGCGGTCGGATGAACGCCTCAGAGTCGGGCTCCCTGCGCTGCAGATCGGCGTTCACCTGGTCGACCTCATACCCGCGCTTGGAGGTGTCGCGGTCGATCTTCCAGCGGCGCCGCAAGTCCTCCGGCGGATCGAGATATACCTTTACGTCGAAGCAATCCCGCATCGCTTTGGAATGGTACGCAAGAAGGCCTTCGACGATGACCAGCTCTCGAGGTTCGACGAGCACGGGAGCGTCAAGCGTGCCGTCTGAGTGATTGTAGTCCGGCTTCAATATCGGTTCACCAGCCGCCAGGAGCCTTATATGTTGCTCCATGATCCCCATGTAGTTGCATTCGGGGTTCAAGGGTGTGATCGACATCTGTTTGCGGGCCTCGCGATCGTACGCGTGGTAGTCGTCGGTGCAAATGTGGGTGACGTTGTCATCTCCGAATACGTTCGCGATACCACGGGTCATCGTGGTCTTTCCTGCGGCCGAATCGCCAACGATCCCCAGGAGCACACGCTTCTTCACAACCCGGTCGGTCTGGGTCGTTTCGAGCGCAGGATCGGCGGTGCTCGCGGTGTTGCCCATGGCTCCCATGCTAGACGATGAGTCCAGTGCGCCCACGCTCCGGTTTGGATGGAGCGAAGCCTCCCTGGTTCGACTGGATCGGGGACCGCGCCCCGAGGAACCGAACCACGAGCGGGACCCTCGAGGTACATGGAGATCTCCAGATATCCGGGCATCCATTGGACCGGCGGCCGACCGAGTCATCGAAGGCGGCATGCGATGCCACACTCCGTACATGATGCTCCACGCCGGCTCGACAGCAGACTCCTTGGAGCGCGGCCTGCGTGCCGTGGCTACTCCAGAACGTGCCGCCAACGAGAAGCGTTATCTCAAGAGCGATCTCGAATTCATCGGCGCCACCGTAGGAGACATCCGCAGGACCGTCAGAACCCTCATCATCAAGGATCAGGGCGATCTGAGGTACGGAGAGCTGATCGCCCTGGTCGAGGAGCTTTGGCGCAAGCCCATCCATGAACGCCGGATGGCGGCGGTCGTGTTACTCGAATTTTGCGATCCCCTGCTTACCATCAGAGACCTCGTGCTGCTCGAGCGCCTGATCCGGGAGTCCAAGACCTGGGCGCTCGCAGACGGGTTGGCGGGCAGGGTGACAGGCGCCATTGTGTGGCGAGATGAGCAGGCTGCTCGTACCCTCGATCGCTGGTCACAAGACGATGACTTCTGGGTGCGCCGATCGGCCCTGCTGGCCTTGATGATCTCCCTCAGGAAGGGGGGCGACTTCGAACGGTTTGGGCGCTTTGCAGATGCGATGGTTCATGAGAAAGAGTTCTTTATCCGGAAGGCCATTGGCTGGGTGTTGCGGGAGGCCTCCAAGTCGCGTCCGGATGAGGTTTTCGGGTGGCTTTCCCCGCGCACTGCCCGAGTATCCGGGGTCACGATCCGGGAGGCGGTCAAATACCTGAGGCCGGAGCAGCGCGACGTCCTGATGGGCGCCTACAGGCAGCGCCGTCCGGCAGGGACCGAATTCAGCCTGTGAAGGCCCGGCTCCACGAGGTAAGCGCAGAAGCGCCAGACAACCCATGCGCCTGTTCACCGGCCGCCGGCCCGTAGGGGCGAGATCCGAGGATGCCACCATCGGCCATTGCGAAGTTTCGGTTGAAGGTCCTACAGTTCGCCTATGAAGATTTCGCTTGTCACAGAAGGTGACCTTTCGCAGGTACTCCCGTTGATGCGCGCTTATTGCCGTTTCTACCAGGTGAATCCCTCAGACGATGATCTCCTGGGTATGTCCCGTTCCCTGCTCGCCGATCCTTCGGGAATGGGAGTTCAGCTGATGGCCCGCAACCACTCTGTTGCTGTGGTTGGCTTTGCAACGCTCGTCTGGACGTGGTCAACTCTCAGCGCTTCACTCATCGGCATCATGAACGATCTGTTCGTGGTTCCCGAAGCGCGCGGTCTCGGCGTGGCGGATGAGCTCATCGCCGCCTGTTGCGCGCAGTGCCGGGCTCGAGGAGCCACTGTGCTGTCGTGGCAAACGGCGAAAGACAACCACCGGGCTCAAGCCGTCTACGACCGAATGGGCGCCGAGCGCGAGGAATGGCTCGACTACATTCTGCCCATGTAAGGCGTGCACGGCGGGGAGGGTAGACCCC
>JACDDL010000163.1 GCA_013817045.1 Actinomycetota bacterium
GTTGAGATCAACCTCCTCCCGCAGTTGGGACGAGAAACTCTCCATCGTTCTGGATGCATCGTATTTGCGGCGATAGAAGCGCCGGTCGATGAAGCTCTGGAGCCGGCCTCGCACCGGGCGGAACAGACCGGCCACCGCGAGAGTCGAGGCGGCCACGGCAAGGTTGTTGCTCTGTTGCCCCGTGAGTGAGCGGACCGCCCCGCCGAGACCGATCACCCCTCCCAGATAGATCAGTGCCAGGAAGGCGGTGAGCGCACCGTAGACCAGCGCGCGGTTGATGATGCGGTCGATATCGAACAGCCGATACTTGAGCATCGCCACCCCTGCCGCAATGGCGAACAGGCCCGGCCCCCCGAGCGTCTCCCCCAGGAGCGTCGTGGCCCGGTTCTCGAGGCCCAGAGGGTCGAGTATCAGGTTGGACACGAGGATGTTCGTGGCGCCGAGCCCCGCCGTCAGAGCGATCCACTTGAGCTGCTGGCGCTGCTCTCCCCGGGAGCGGCGGAACCGGATGATGAGACACACGAGCGACGCGGCGAGACAAAGCATGACCGCGGGGAACAACGCGAAGAGGCGGGCCTCGATAGGTGCGAGCGAATCGATGCCGAAGCTCTCTACGTTCCGGAGAAGCAGGACGCCTCTATGGGGCCACAGCGCAACGGAGTAGCCGAGGAAAGCCAGCATCCACGCCAACGGGACCCACCCAACCGCTCCCCACCAGCGCGACAACAACCGGCCGTCGGGAAAGAGCAGGATCAAGAAGGGAAAAAGCGTCAGCTCGGGCGCCCAGGTCCACGACTGGAGCCAGGCCATTGCACCTCCACCAGGAAGAGCGCCCGGATTCGTGATCAGCGAATAGGCCGCGTACTCGTAGGCGAACTTGGATAGGACCTCGCTCAGGCCGATGGCGAGGAAGATCCACCCCACCGGATTGCGAGGATGCCTCGAGGCAATCAGCGCTCCAACGGGCACGAACATCGTCAGCGACAAGAACCAGATCAGGTCGCCGGCAAAGCTCGTAAGGCCGGCGCCCGAGTCCCCTCGCCCGAATCCGAGGAAAAGTGTCGCGGCCGTCAAAAGCATCCCCAGCGCAAACAGCCACCAGGTCAAACGCACTATCGCGCGCTGGCTCACCGCTGCTCGCTCTCCATCGCCGCGGACCGCAACCACAACGACACGTGCACCGGCTGCATGGTGTCGCCGACCACCCCCACGAGATCTCTGCTCAACAGATCCAGGTCGACCTCATCCCGGAGGCGGGAGGAGAACGTCTCGAGCGTTCTGGATGCATCGTACTTGCGACGGTAGAAACGGTGATCGATGGCGCCCTGTATGCGCGCGCGCAGGGGGCGAACGAGCGCAGCCACACCCAGCGTGGAAGCCGCCACGCCAAGATTGTTGTCTGTCTGGCCGGTGAAGGAGCGGATCAGCGATCCGAAACCCACCACACCAGCGATGTAGATCAGACCCAGGATGGCGGTGAGAGCGCCGTAGACGAGCGTCCGGTTGATGATGCGGTCGATGTTGTACAGACGATGCTTGAGAACGGCCACGCCGATCGCCATCGGAATGGTCGACATCGATGTCGTGATGATGAGGTTGCTCACCTCGATCAAACCCTCACTCGCATCCGCCACTGTCTCGATGACAACCGATATGGCGGCCGAGAACGCAACACCAGAGCCACAGCGAAGGCGAGCCATTTCAGCTGCAGACGCCCTTGGTCCTCGGCGCGCCTGAACCGGAAGATCAGCGAAACGATCGACGCCAGCCCGCTTGCGAATAGTGCGATACCCGCAATTCCAGCCAGCGGTTGGAGGACGGCGTGGATCTGGGGAAACCCGAAGGGGTTGGAGATGGGATAGTCGTCGAACTTGCCCGGAGCGAGAGCAATGCTCAAGACCAACACCACTATTGCGACACCCGTGATCCAGGCGACCGGCCTCCACCGGCGCGATGGGAGTCGTCCATCCGGAAACAGGAGGAGTAAGAAGGTGGCCGGAAGCGTTGCTCCTACACTCCATGTCCAGACCGAGAACCAGGCCGCCAGAGAGAGTCCGGGCAGGACACTGTGGTCCAGAGATTGGCTCGCATACTCGCCCGTGACCCCGCCCAGGGTGAACGCGATGGCGCACACGCACATGATCCATCCGATTGGATTGGCAGGCTGCCTCGAGGCTATGATCCCGCCGAAGGTGGCAAAGCCCAGCACGAACACCGTGTAAGCCACCGTCAAAGGGATCTCGAGGCCTCCCAGATCTTCGGGAAAGATAAGGAGAATGACGAGGCCCACGACGACGAGACCCCAAAGCGCCACGGCCATGAAGGACGCGACCCGCTTCACGAATCCACCTCGAGCCGAGCCTTGGTCCCATCTCCTGAAACGCCTGGCCCTCCCCGGAGCCACAACGAGACATGAGCCGGCTGCACCGTGTCGCTTACCGCGGCGAGCAGATGGGCGGTCAGCGTGCGGAGCTCGACTTCCTCGCGAAGGCGCGCCGAGAAGGACTCCAACGTCTGTGCGGCGTCGTATCGACGCCGGTAGAAGCGCCGGTCGATAAAGCTCTGGATCCGGGAGCGGGCGGGACGGAACAACGCCGCCACCCCCAGAGTCGAGGCGGCGACTGCAAGGTTGTTGTTGGCCTGCCCGGTCAAGGATCGCAGCGCTCCACCGAACAACACGACTCCGGAAACGTAGACAAGCGCAAGACTCAGGGTCAAGATACCGTAGACCAGCGTCCGGTTGATGATCACGTCGATGCCGTAGAGGCGGTACTTGAGGATGGCAATGCCCGTCGCTATCGGCAGAAACGCGAGAACAAAGGCGAAAATCAGATCACTCGTTACTCCGGGCAGGGGAATGACAAAAATTATAGGGAGAAGAGCTACCAGTCCCCCCGCGTAGGTGAACCATTTCAACTGCTGGCGTTCTTCACCCTCTGAACGCCGGAATCGAACGACAAGGGACGCAAGAGCCCCCGCAAGCGAGCAAACAAAAAGCACGAAGAGAACACTCCCCGCGATACTCTGCTCGACAGTCCCCAACGCCCGAATACCGATGGGGTTCGAAATGACTTTGTCTTCATCCTGTATCTGCAGAACGGGGGCAAAAATGGCGAGAATCGTGACTGCAATCAAAGAGGCCCACGCAACGGCGGCAAGGACTCTCCAGCGACGGGACAAGAGCCTGCCGGTTGGAAAGTAAAGAAGGGTGAACACAAACATCAGGCCCATCGACGGGTACCAGTACCACGATGTGTACCAGACCGCCACGATCCTTCCAGGCAGCGGGCCCGGCTTCGTTAGATACGAATACTCTGCATACTCCTGAGCCAGCAATCCTGTGGCTATCAGTAAGCCGGCGGCCGAGAAGATCCATCCCAACGGGTTGCCGGGACGCCGAGCAACGATCAACGCGCCTACCAGCATGAAAGCAGTGAAGGCGACCGCGAACGGCGCCGAGGTGACATCTGCGTTGCCATTTTGTATGGCAAGGAACATTGCACCAGGCATGAAGACAAAATAGAGAACCAACATGCCGGAAGCGAGAACAGCCGGGCGCGGCCTGGTCACTTCAACCCGTCCGGGGCCCTCAGCCACAATCGGTCCTGCCCGCGATTTTCTTCTGGCGTCCATCATCTCTTGTTTCAGCCACCTGCTCACTGCCGCCTCCAGAAGCTACGCCCTCAGCCTCCCGGATGGGCGTCCCGAGATCGTTACGGACGGCCGTTACAGAAATGGGCGATCTATCCTCCTGGCTCGGCCGCACAGGTCGTTACGGAAGCTCTCTCGCGGCATTGCACGTTACGATTGGTGGTCAGACCCACAGGAGGTGGCATGGCCCGTCTGACTATGGCCTTGCTCGGCGCGCCGATGATCCAACGGGACGGCGCGCCGATCAAGGTCGACACCCGGAAGGCCACCGCAATGCTCGCTTTTCTCGCGGTCACGGCGCAGGCGCACGGCCGAGATTCGCTCGCCGGACTGTTGTGGCCCGACTACGACGGACTCCATGCCCGCGCCGCCTTACGGCGGACGCTGTCTGCGCTCAACAAGGCCCTGAACGGCGAATGGCTCCAGGTCGACAGGGCCCAGGTGGGCCTCGGCCGGAATGACCTGTGGCTCGACGTCGAGACGTTCCGTGCGTCTGCGGCAGGGTGCGGACGGCACTCCATCCCCGATAACGCCCCCTGCCTCTCCTGCGCCGGCCTGTGGGAGCGGGCTGCGGCCCTCTATCGGGGTGACTTCATGGCGGGATTCTCTCTGCGCGACAGCCCCGAGTTCGATGATTGGCAGGTTTTCCAGTCCGAGGGCTTGAGGCGGGAGCTCGGATACGTGCTGGAGAAGCTGGTGCTCGACGCCGGAGCGCGGAGTGAGCACGAGTCTGCCATCGGGTACGCCCGCCGCTGGTTGACCCTGGACCCCCTGCACGAGCCTGCCCATCAGCAGCTCATGAGGCTCTACGCAGTGAGCGGACAGCGCTCGGCGGCCCTCCGCCAGTACCGGGATTGCGTTGCCGTCCTCGACCGGGAGCTCGGCGTCAGCCCTCTTGCGGCAACCACCGAGACCTACAGGGCGGTGAAAGACGACCAGATCATCGTCCAGCGCCCAACGCCACCCGAAGCTGGGGCGAGGACGGGGGGGCCCGCCCCGCCGAGGCCGGGCCCGGCCGCGTATCCCCTCGTCGGACGTGCCCGGGAGTGGGAGACGCTGGTTGGGGTGTACGAGGCCGCCGCCGCCACAGGGCAGTTCGTGGGACTCGAAGGCGAAGCCGGGATCGGAAAGACCCGGCTGGGCATGGACCTTGTCGCCTACGCCGCGGCACAGGGGGGGCAAACGGTCACGGCCCGCAGCCACGAGGGTGAGGCCGGGCTCGCCTACGGCCTCGTTGTGGAGACGCTCAAAGGGGCCCGAAGCGCCGATGCGGGATGGGCTGAGACCCTGGAGGACGCCACGGTCGCAGAGGTGGGGCGTCTGCTCCCCGAGCTGCACAGGCTACGCCCGGACCTCGAAGAACCCCAGCCCCTGGACCGGCCCGGCGCTCCCGGCCGTTTCTTCGAAGCCATCACCCGGTACCTGATCGCCGCCACCGGCGGGCCGGCGCCGGGGCTCGTCTTTCTCGACGATCTGCAGTGGGCCGACGACGCATCGCTGGACGTGATGAGCTACCTCGTGAGGCGACTCGCCGGACGCCGCCTGGTCGTGGCAGGGGCGTGGCGCGCCGAGCAGGTGCCGGCCGGCCACCGACTCCCCCTGCTGGTGGGCGAAGCGGGGCGAGACGGCTCCTCCACCCTTGTGCGCTTCTCGAGGTTGAGCCGAGGAGACGTGGCCGACCTGGTGGAGTCGGCTCCCCTGGCCGCCGAAAGGCCGGGCCGAGACATCGCCGGGCGCCTCTTCGAGGAGACCGAGGGACTGCCCTTCTTCGTGATCGAATTCCTGGCGGCCATGGCCAGACAAACGGACGGAATGTGGTCTCTCCCCTCGGGGGTGCGTGACCTCCTCCGGGCGCGGCTGGCGCCCCTCTCCGAGACGAGCCGCCAGCTTCTCGGCGCCGCCTCTGTAATCGGACGGTCGTTCGACTTCGAGACGGTCGGCAAGGCAAGTGGCCGGAGCGACGAGGAATCGGTCCAGGCACTGGACGAGCTGAACGCATACGGACTCATAGACGAGGTGTCCGGAGCCGACGAGACCAACCCGGCCTACGACTTCAGCCACGACAAGGTGCGGGCGTTGGTCTATGAGGAAACAAGCTTCGCCCGCCGGCGGTTGTTGCACCGGCGGGTCGCCGATGCCCTCATTCACAGGGCCAGAGGTGCACAAGGTGGTGGGGCCGGCGCCGGGCGGATCGCCCACCACCTCCGGCTCGGGGGCCGGGACACCGCCGCCGCCGACTACTTCAGATTGGCGGGCGACCACGCCCGCGCACTGTTTGCAAACCGCGAGGCGCTCGAGCACTACGCCGCCGCACTTGCGCTAGATCACCCCTCACCTTCGGTGCTGCACGAAGCGATAGGTGATCTGCACACTTTGGCGGGAGACTACGGCGCAGCCCTCAGGGACTACGAGGCTGCGGCCGCTCAGAGTGGCCCTGCGGAGCTGCCCGAGCTCGAGCACAAGCTCGGCAACTTGCACCTGCGCCGCAGAGACTGGCATGCCGCCTCGAGCCATTTCGACGCCGCACTCCAGGGCCTGGGCGGGTCAGACGAGGAGGGACGGCGCTCCCGGATCTATGCGGACCAGAGCCTCACCCTCCACCATCAGGGCCACGTGGATCAGGCCATGGAGCTTGCGCGCCGGGCGCTCGGGCTGGCCGAAGCCGCCGGCGACGAGCGAGCCCGGGCGCAGACTCACAACCTGCTCGGGGTCCTGGCCAACGGCCAAGCCAATCCGCGGGAAGCACAACACCAACTGTCTGCAAGCCTCGAGCTTGCCACGAGCCTCGACGATCAGGGAGCCCAGGTCGCGGCTCTGAACAACCTCGCCCTCGCGCATCGGGCCACGGGTGATCTCGCCACCGCGCGAGAGCTGGCAACCCGCGCTCTGACACTCTGTGCGGCGCAGGGTGACCGGCACCGTGAGGCGGCGCTGCACAACAATCTGGCCGACATACAGCATGCTTCCGGGCTCGCCGAAGAAGCCATGTCCCATCTCAAGCTGGCGGTATCGATCTTCGCCGAGGTAGGCGAACCCGACACCATGGAACCGGAGATCTGGAAGCTGGTCGACTGGTAGA
>JACDDL010000164.1:0-425 GCA_013817045.1 Actinomycetota bacterium
CGATCATACCGTGCATGATCTGGTCGGCGTTGGGGGCGTCCTGGGGGCCGAACTCACCGTAGGTGTGCAGTGTCAAGGTGCCGCCGAAGACGCTCTTGTAGAAGTCCATCGCCGGGCGCGCGTTGCCGGCGAAGCTGATGTACGGGTTGAGACGAGAGGCCATCGAATGCTCCTTAGGTCGGGAGGTCGGGCGGAGGTTAGTGCTTGCAGACTAGCGGACTCCAGTCTCTTGCGAGTCGGGCGGCGTCGGCCCTGCATCCTCTTGCAGTAGCCGTACGCAGCCCCCGCCGCTCGTGGGCGCAGGACAGTGATCTCGTTCCTGGCAGCCTCACCGTGTCGCGGCACGCCGCGAAGCCGTCGGGGCGAGGTTACCGGCTGTCAATGATCGTGTTGAGCTTGCCTTCGATCATCGAGCTGCTCCCTTC
>JACDDL010000164.1:435-6727 GCA_013817045.1 Actinomycetota bacterium
TATCGACACACCGGGGCTTATGCCCGACAATGTCGGGATGGTTCAAGAGGAGCTGGGCGAGGTCCTCCGCTACGCGTCACAGTTTCTCGCCGAGCTACCGGAGAGGCGAGTGAGATGGACCGATGGGGCCGAGGAGCTGCGCGCCGCCATGGGTGGCCCCCTTCCGCAAGGGCCCCAGCCGTCGGCAGAAGTGATCCGAAAGCTGATCAAGGCGGCAGACGCCGGTATCGTCGGGACAACGAGCCCCCGCTATTTCGGATTCGTAATCGGAGGCAATACCCCGAGCTCCCTCGCCGCCGACTGGCTGACGTCGCTGTGGGATCAGAACGCAGGCCTCTTCGTCGGCGGTCCTGCAGCTTCGGTTGTTGAAGAGATCGCCGGTAAATGGCTGGTCGACATGCTCGGGTTGCCCTCACACAGTTCGTTCGGTCTCGTTACTGGCGGACAGATGGCGAACTTCACGGGTCTTGCAGCGGCCCGCCATCATGTGCTCGCTCAAGCGGGTTGGGACGTGCAGACGCGAGGCCTGCAAGGGGCACCGGTCGTGCGCGTGATCGCCGGAGCCGAACGGCATTCGACCATCGACCGCTCTTTGCGTTTCCTGGGCCTCGGCACCGAGACCTTGCGTCTAGTCGAAGCCGACGACCAAGGGCGGATGCGAGTGGATCCCCTGGCGGCCGCGCTCGAAGAGTATGACGGTCCAACGATCGTGTGTGCACAGGCTGGGAACGTCAACACCGGTTCGTTCGATCCGTTGCGACAGATCTGTGAGATCAGTCGCCGGCAGAACGCGTGGATTCACGTCGACGGAGCGATCGGACTCTGGGTCGCCGCGAGCGAGGAGTTGCGACACTTGACCGACGGTCTCGAGCTCGCCGACTCATGGGCAACAGATGCGCACAAGTGGCTGAATGTTCCCTATGACTCCGGGATAGTTTTCTGTGCACACCCGGAGTCCCACCAAGCTGCCATGGGGGTACGTGCTGCGTACTTGATCCACAGCGACACCAACGAAAGAGACCAGATGGACTGGAATCCCGAGTTCTCGCGCCGAGCCAGAGGTTTTGCCCTCTACGCTGCCATGCAAGCTCTGGGGCACAGTGGGATCGTGGAGATCGTCGAGCGGTGTTGCGCCTGCGCGCGCCGTTTCGAAGAATGCCTCTCGGCCGCACCTCAAGTGGAGGTGCTGAACAACGTGGTTCTGAATCAGGTACTCGTTCGCTTCCTCGCACCCAATGGCGATCACGATGCCCGAACGAGAGCGATCGTGAAGGGCGTGCAGGACGAAGGCACTTGCTGGCTGTCGGGCAGCGAGTGGCATGGAATGGGAGTTATGCGGATCTCGGTCTCCAATTGGCAAACAACGGCCGACGACGTCGACCGTTCGGTCGAGGCGATCCTGCGAGTGGCGGGATCTTCATCTCCCGCGGCAAACCCCGAATCGGATTAGCTCAGTGACCGGCCACGAGAGCTCACCGAATCGTTATCGTTATCTCCTTGCTCCGGTTCAGCGTGATCTCGCCGGCAGCGTGGCGGCCCTGCGTCGCCGATGAGCCCCCAGGCGGGCCCGTCGCCGCGGCAAGCCCGCCCTCCACGGCGTCGTCGGCGAGTGACCCCTCGCCGCCCTTGACCGGTCCACCTCTGGCCTTGCGACCCTGACCCTCCACGACCTCCGTCGCCCCACTCTGAGGGAACAAGGAAGAGTTGGGTCGCCAGAAAGTGTAGGTCCAGGACAAGTTCCATCGGTAGCTCCAGGAGGATTCGGCGGCGCCGTTCGCCTTGAGCAGGATGTTGTCCAGCTTGATGTCGTTGCCCGAACGCGGAGCCATGGTGCCGCCCGGATTGCCCGAGAACTCGAACCGGCCGATCTCTGCCGTCCAGTCGTCGGCGTGAGAGCTCAGAGAAAGGGAGTCGAGCCGCACAGAATTGATCCCCGGGTTGTAGACGCGCACGTTGGCGCGTAGGTAACAATCCTTCCCCATACCAAGGAACTCCGGAACCACCTTGATCCGGTACCACAGCTTCGAGGCTGCAACGAGCGCCCGCCGCGCATCGATTCGGCCGAAGCCGTAGTGCTCGTCGCGGCCCGCTGCACCCAGCTCTTGGGCGCTCAGCTTGATGATGTCCTCGACCTCCCAGGATCGCAGGTCGGGATCAACCGAAAGGATCAGCGCCATCAAGCCGGCGACGTGGGGCGTGGCGGAAGAGGTTCCGTTGAAGTTGGGGATGTAGTTACCGCCTCCGTAGCCGGCTCCGCCCATGATGTCGGTTGTGTACACATGGACCCCCGGCGCGACGACATCAACCTCGGGGCCATAGTTGGAACCCCACCAAGTTTCGCCGTCGCGGCTTGTCTTCGACTTGCGCTCATCCCATTCGTTGCTTGCTCCCACCGCAAGTAGACCGGGGATGGCAGGCGACAGCTTGGCCGGATAGGAAACGCCTCGCACGTCCTGGTTGCCCGTGGCGATGGCCGTCGGGCAACCCCTCCCGCCCCGCCCGGTGGTCCTTGCATAGGAGAGGGCGTTCGTGATGAACGTGCTCGGAGCGCCGCCTCCCCAAGAATTAGACAGTACGTCTGCTCCCCGGTCGACAGCCTTTCTTATGCCGTCGGCGATCTGAGCGTCGCTCGTTACCCAACCGCCGTTGGGAGCGCCGCGTGCGATACGATCGGGAAGCACAAAGCAGCCAGGAGCGACACCGGCGCCGCCTCTGGCGTTGTTTGCCTTAGCCGCAACAATGCCCGCGCAGCTCGTCCCGTGGCCGTCGGCGGGCTGCGGCTCCTGATTGTCGCTCTGGGTCAGGGCGTCATAACCCGGAAGCCTGTAGGCGAGGTCCTCGTGGGAAACGTTGCAGCCCTCGTCAATCACCGCGATCGTCACCGCCGGGTCCCCGAGCGAGATGTCCCACGCCTCCGCGGCCCTGATCTTGCCCAGGCCCCACTGGGAGGAGAAACCGGGATCGGTGGGGGGAACGGCCGGTACAGCGGCATCGGACATTCCGAGATCCAGATGCTCCGCCTCGGTAACATCGACCGCCATTGGCGAACTGGATTCGGTCGCTTCGATCACCTGGGGGCCCTCCGGGGTGTTCACGTGCGGCATGAGGCGGGTGAAATTGGGCTGCGCGGAGTCGACGAGGTCTTCCTCGTGAAGTGCGTTGGCCACCTCCAGCGCGTCTTGGTTCCCGGTGGTGGTCACGAGGTAAGTGCCGGGCTCCGGGTAACCCTCCTGCTTGACCTCGAGTTGATTGCGATCGAGCAGGGCGCGGCGAGACTCCTCGTCGGACCCACCTCGGAACTTCACGAGAAGTTCCTTCGTCACGAGCAGCCCTTCCTTCGTGCTCGGGTCGGGAAACTCGTAGACCGTTGGCCCCGGAGCGAGATTCTCCAGGCTCTCCGGCCCGTCGGAACGGCGACCCGTTCGCTTGCGTCGGCCCAGGGAAGTGCGAGCCTGCTCGGCATCGGCCACTTCGATGACCACGAGGTCGTGCTCGGGCAGCTCGATGACCCGATCCGGGCTCGCGGCAAAGGGCAGGGACTCGGCCACCTCTTGAGCGCCCATCATCCTTGCGTCGGTGCGATCAGCTCTGATTGCCACGTAGCGACGTGAGGGCGTGAGGGACACCCTCTCGCCATCGGCATAGTAGTAATGCTCGGAGTCGTTCCCTTTGACCGGCACCGGACTCGCCCCTTTCCCTGGACCGACAGCGTTGGAACCTTCCGCTTCGTGGCGCTACACACTAAGAGCGCGCAACCCATCCGCCCTGTCAAGGTGGGTTTTATTGCCTCCCGAAGAGCTCAAGAGAGGCTTTCGGCGTTACCTCCCCGGGGCGGATCCATGTTGGTGATGTCGAGGCAAGGACGGGGGACCAGACCTATGTCTTGGCCTTCAACACTGAACCATGGAGTAAGTTCGCCGGCCGCCTGGTGAAGTGGCTACCGTGCTGCATTGAAGACCGACCCTTGAAACCACAGACATTGTGCGGTTCAATGGCTCGAGGGATTACCTAGCAGAGGCGACCGAAATGGGTTGTCGACCAAGTATCGCTCTCTTGACAGTCTTGCTTACAAGCTCTTTGGGTCTGAGTTCCGCCTGGGCCGGAACGCCGAAGTGCCAGGGCAAGCGCGCCACAATCCTGGGGACGAGTCGACCAGACGAACTTCGAGGAACAAAGGGAAATGACGTAGTGGTTGGAGGCGCGGGCAACGACTCGATCGTAGGAGCCGGGGGCCATGACCTCCTCTGCGGCGGTGTAGGCAACGACCATCTTTCCGGCGGCGGATTCCCTGATGAAATGCACGGCGGCGCAGGCAGCGATCGGCTCTTCGGCGAAGGCTACTTCGATGAGCTGCACGGCGGCCCCGGCCGTGATCGACTGTCGGGAGGCGCTTCGTTTGACACACTGTTGGGTGGCGACGGTCGCGACCACCTTGCCGGAGGCAGCGACGCAGATCCCATCAACGGTGGCAATGGCGATGACATCCTCCTGGGGGACTCCGGTGCCGACTCCCTTTCGGGAGGTAGAGGGATGGACACACTTCGTGCGGGCGATGGAAACGACGACGCCATCGGCGGCTATGACGTCGACAAGGTCTACGGAGGGGACGGCGATGACGCGGTTCTTACCGGCGGCGAAAGCGACGGCCTGGGGGTCGGTGATGACGCATACGGTGGGGCGGGCAATGATTCAGTTATCGGAGACGTCGGGCACAACATTCTTTACGGCGGAACAGGCGAGGATGTACTGCTGAGCCGTGGTGCCGTGTGCCGTTACTCCGAGTGCTCAGGGGCGCTTGAGTACATGTACGGGGGCCAAGGAGATGACTATCTGAAGGGCGGGCCCATGCTACAGAGCGTTTTTGCGGGCCAGATCTTCGATGGGGGCCAAGGCAACGACGTCCTGGACGGGAGACTCAACGATGACGCGATCCGGCTGGGATCGGAACCCTATCTCGCGGACGTGGCGAGCTACGCACACGCGCTGGGTCCGATGACTGTGGACCTGACTCAAGAAACCGCATCGGGAGACGGCGCCGACGTTCTCTTGGGAATGGAGAGCGTCGAGGGCGGCGCCTTTGACGACCTGTTGCGCGGGCATCGAGCTAACAACATCATCGCAGGCGGGGAAATGTTCCTACCCCCTATCGATGTGCCGGGGCCCAGCGGCAATGACATGATTTACGGATCCGCGGGCGACGACTTCTTGCTCGGCGGAGACGGAACCGACTCGTTGTTCGGCGGCAAGGGCGCGGATGCGTGTAAAGGCGGAGAAGAGGTTACCGACTGTGAATGAATCGTTGCGTTGATATGAGGACCTTTGTGGGAATTGGCCTCATTGTGTGCCTATCCGTCCCCGCCTGCGCGTCGGATGCAAGCCCCCCAAGAGATACTGGGAAGGCCGAGACTCAGACGAATGAGCCCGGCAACGCCCCCGCCATTGTCGTTTCCGATCCGGTATCCGGCGCGTCGGTTACGAGCCCGGTCACGATATCGGGGAAAGCCGACGTGTTCGAGGCCACGGTTTCATTCCGTATCCGCGACGCCTCGGGTGCAGTGATCCAGGAAGCCTTCACCACTGCGACTTGTGGGACCGGCTGCCGGGGCGACTACTCAGAAGAAGTTCGTTTCAAGGTCGCGGAGAAGCAAGAAGGAATGGTCGAGGTCTTCTGGGAATCCCCGGAAAACGGCACTCCGCAGGACGTTGTTCAAATCCCGGTGAGTCTGATACCTAACAAACCTTGAGGCTCTGCGGAAACATACTACGCCGGGCTCTCGGTAACGTCCCTTCGATCCTTCATCAGCGCCGTCCTGAGGCTGAGCACGGCATCGGCGAGGCCGTTGACCTCGGCCAGTGCATGAACGGCATGAATGGGTTGTCCTCTGGGCCTCGTCAGATCCAACTCCGGCAAGGGTAGATCCGTCGGGATCGTTACCACCTGCAGGGCTCTCTGGATGTAATCGAGCGAGCCGTACACCTTACCCAGGGCGACATTTCCGCGAGAGTTGGCGGCCGCCGCCGTCACGGCTTCCAGGCTCCCGTAGCGGGCAATCAGAGAGCTGGCCAGCTTCTCTCCGATCCCGCGCACCCCGGGTAAGCCATCAGACGGGTCGCCGCGCAACACGGCATAGTCCCGGTATGTCCGCCCGGGAATCCCAAAGCGCGTCTCGATGTAGCCCTCATCCACCCGGTCCACCAGGCTCACTCCACGCTTGGGATACAACACGAAGATGGCCGGGTCGCGCACGAGCTGAAACAGGTCACGGTCGCCCGAGACGATGGCGACGCGCCC
>JACDDL010000031.1:0-560 GCA_013817045.1 Actinomycetota bacterium
GGATGAACGTGCTGCACGCGAAGTTCATGACGATCAGCAGCTTCTTCTCGGGCCACACGCGCAGCTCGCGTGAGCTTTGGGAAGGCGTGCCCTCGTGGGGCGGTCCGATCTCGCCAATCACTCTGGGATGACGGGGGTTGCCGATGTTAACGACGAGCACGCCGGCGCGTTCATGTCCAGCGGATCCATCCGTACGGTTGCCAACGTAAAGGAAGTTCTTGTACATCGCCGGCGCCGCATTCATACCCCGGGCGCGCAGAGAGCTGTGCCCAACTAGCTTCAAGTTGTCGGACGTTCCTGGCTCGGTCACCGAGGCCGTGCTGAAGACTTTGTGCCGAGTATCCGTCGAACCGCGACCCAGGGCGGCAACGGGTACCGCCAACACCGCCATCGATATAGCGAGCACCAACGTCCTACGCTTCATACTTCTCCCCCCTGTGTGACGCCCGGTGACGGGCGAACACTAGCACTTTGGGCACCACCGAGGCGGAGCGGTTCCTACTTGATGCCGAAACGTAAAGCGGAGAACCGACTAGACAAAAAATGGCCTACAGGAAGCT
>JACDDL010000031.1:570-19884 GCA_013817045.1 Actinomycetota bacterium
CGCCAGCACTTCTGGAATGTCGATCCTCTGTGAGTAGGTTACGCCCGCGCAGTTGCTGTTGGTCACGTACGAGTTGACCGCTAACACTGTGTCGGTCCCTCCGAGGAGGTCGGGACCTCCCGAATCACCGAAGCAGGTTCCTCCCTTACCGCCGCCCGGATTCGCTGTGAGACGGATGAACTCGTCGCTGTGCACGAAGCTTCCTGGAGCCACAAGCTGAGTCTCCGCAAAGAGACGTACCTTCGGACCACCCCATACCGGTGGGCCTCCTCCACGGGATCGAGCAGAAACACCGTAGCCGACGATGTCGACCACCGTCCCCTGTTCCAGTGTATCGACCAACCCCGTGGTCGGCAGCTGCGCATACTCGCCGACAACGCTTGTAGGAACCGGCTCTGTCAGCACGATGACACCAACGTCCCGCTGCGCGAACCCGGGCAACCCTTGACCGCACCCAATGCAGAAGTCGGGATTTGTGTAGGGAACGCCGTCGTAAGACGTCGTTCCCGGATACGGGTACTCAGGGTTGCCCTCTACGACATCGTCGAACCAGATCGCTGCGGCGTCAGCCCCGTCCGTGCAATGTCCTGCGGTGAGCACCACGGTCGGGGACAGGAGTGAAGCGCTGCAGCGGTGCGTCGGCTCCAGCACGCCTTCTTTGTTGAAGCTGTAGAACACTGCAAGTCCAACATAGGGGTGCCTGCCGGCGTCCGGTTCGCCATTGGTGATGGCCACCGCCGGCAGGCCACCGAAAAGGAGAATCGCAAGAGCGATCACCATTGTCGTGGCGAGGTTGCCGACTTTGGCATTGGCCTTCATGAACCTCTTGTCGGCAGCAATGGACTTTTCCTTGAAGGGACCCAATGGGCGAGCCCCATCAGGGTTTGGGCGAGGTCGCCACTTCCGATGACCTGAAGGTCCTTGCCTGGCTGCTCCTTCGGCTTGGCCACTTCTTAGCTTGCGGGTAGGACCCCTCGAGCGACTGCGGTGACCAATGCCTTGTGGTCAAGCTCGGTCTGGTCCGCATAGGCGGACGCAAACCGGCACATGGCTTGTTCGACTTTGTCGCTGCGGCCGAGGTAGCCGGCGATCATTGATGCGCCACTTGTCCGGGCGTGACCCTTAGCGAGGAGAAGCCCACAAATCCCTGCGTAGTCCGCCAGAGCCGGTGCATCGATCCCCTCGATCGTGATGGCGCCTTTCATGTCACGGAATTGACGGACGTAGAACTGGTGATCTGCGACCGTCGTCCACCCGAGGAGGGCGTCGCTAACCGTCTGGAGCGCCTGCTGATATTCCACCACCCTCTGCCCTTGATGTTCGTGCCAAGCCGAATCGCCGTGTACGTGGCGGGCGACGACTGACCGCCGAGCCTGCTTGAGCTGAAGGAACACGACATCGTCAGGACTGCTGCCCTCGCAAAGCGCCACATAGGCGCGTAAACCGACGGATCCGACCCCAACGACCTTGTGAGCGATGTCGATAAGTGTGTAGCCGGCCAGAACACGTGCCGAGTTGGAAGGCAGTGTTCGTAGATAAGCATCGAGGGCGACCGCAACTTGATCGGCTTCGGAAGGATCGAGACGGGTGATGAGCGGTGGCTCCTCTACGATCCGGCGGGTCCCGTCGTGCCGCTCTGTGAAACGCGGCAGCGCCCTATCGCTGGTGCGCCGCTTGGCCCTTTCCGCTGCTCGCTCGATTTCCTGCAGCAGCGTGTCCTGAGTCGCAGTCACTCGCAGGCGGTCGAGGTCGAGCCGCTCGTATGACCGCGCCAGCAGCGGCTGCTCGGCAAGGTACGCCACCTGGCGTCGATAGGCGGCGACGCAGTGGGTGACGGCTTCCCGGCACGCCTTTTCAGACGATCCGTTCTGGCGTCCCGCAACCCAGACGCTCGTCGCCAACCTACGCAGGTCCCATTCCCAGGGTCCCGGGTGCGCCTCGTCGAAGTCGTTCAGGTCGAAGACCAAGTCCCGCTCCGGAGAAGCATAGAAACCGAAGTTGCCGAGATGAGCGTCGCCGCAGATGACCGGATTTATCCCCGTGGAAGGCAGGCCGGCGAAGTCCTCGGCCATGATGCCCGCACTGCCGCGCAGGAACGCATACGGAGAAGCGACCATGCGCTCGATGCGAACCGGGATCAGGTCCTCCAGACGTCCTCGATGGGCTTCGGCGATCTGCTGGACTGGATCCCGGCGACCGCCGGTCAAGCTCCACTCGCCCAGCGCCGGCCGGGGAACCCGTTGGCGCAGCTCCCGGCCGAGCGCGTAACGCTCTTGTCGTGGAGTGGCCGTCCGGCGCAGGGAGGCGAACCCCTCGCCATCGGCCGACGCCAGGACCACATGCCGGCCGTGCCCTGTGGAGGTGCCGCGACGCTGCGGGCCCGGCGCATTCATTGGAGGGCGAGCCTACAAGCCGGCCCCCGTTGCCCGGTCAACCAGCCATCACTCCGGAGGGGGCCTTACCCAACCCCAGCCTTTGACGACGAAGGGTGACCCATAGCGAAGAGTGAGCGGAAACCATCTCCACAGACGACGGAATGCACACGAACGCTACTCTCTGTCATCGTAACTGGAAGAAACAGGGTAGACTGCCTACATAGCGATCGATCGGCGGTCGCACTTGAAGGGGGAACAAAATGAGGAAACGGATCATGAGTGTCTTGGCGCTCAGCTTGGCTCTCGCTTCGCTCACGGCCGTAATGAGCCCGGCGATGGCGTGGGAAAGAGGCACCGAGGGCTGCACACCGGGATATTGGAAGAACCACCCAGAGGCCTGGGTCGGCTATTCCCCCAGCCAAACGGTCGCCAGTGTCTTCGACGGCGAGGAAGCCTCATTGAGCGATGCAACTCTGATCGAGGCACTCGGCTTCAAGGGTGGATCTAACCTGGTCGGCGCCGAGCGAATCCTGCTCCGTGCCTCCGTGGCTTCGCTCCTCAGCGCATCTTCGGACATCGATTACGGCTACGGAGCCGCACGGGTCATCAATTCGACGAACCGGGCACTACTCAGCGATAGCCGTTCGCGAATCCTCAAGATGGCAGCGGAGTTCGATCGTCTCAACAACCGTGGGTGCCCGCTCTAAACCCCGGAAGTAACAAGTAAGGCTCAGGATGGGCCAGGCCCAACGGCCTGGCCCTTCTTGCCGTGGTCGGCCTTCTGGCCGTGGTCACCCTTGTTGCCGTGGTCGCCCTTCTTGCCGTGGTCGGCGCCGTTGCCATGGTCACCAGCGTTGCCGTGGTCGCCCTTCTTGCCGTGGTCGGCGCCGTTGCCATGGTCACCAGCGTTGCCGTGGTCACCCTTCTTGCCGCGGTCGGCTTCCTTGCCGCGGTCGTCCTCGCCGGGGTGTCCCCCTTCTATGTGTCCCTCGTTCTTGGGCTTGACGTCCTGCCCTTTGTTCACCTGAGCATTGCCGGCGTTTGGTCGCGTTGTTGCAACCACTTCATTGGTGTGACTCGATGAGTCGTTGTCTGACTCGCCATTCTGAGCCACCGGGTGTTCTGACGCGCCGGGTTCGGTGCGAGCTAACTCTGCCTCCGAATCGCCGACGGCGCCGTGCGGTTCCTTGGAAGAAGCGGAGGCGTTGTTCTCTTGGGCGGGCTCCACGTCCGGAGATGGAGACGTCCCGGGCATGACGGCGTGATCTCGGGCCGGACCATCCGCCAGGATCACCCCCGTCGCAACAGAGGCTCCCGAGGTGCCATCTCGCCTCGCAATTGAGGGAGAGTCGTTCTCTGTCCGCACCTTAGCCATGGAGGACTCGCGATTCGTCCCCTTGCTCTGAAGAATGCCGGCCTTATCCCACAGCTCCGGAGCCCACAGGGCGGAGAACACCGCGAGGGACAGCAGACTGGCCAACGCAACAACCCAACCCAACCCGGGAAGCCGCTCCGTGAGAAGCCCTCGATTGATCACGACCTAAGGCACACGGAGCGGAACGGCTCCGCGGCGCAAGTTGAACCAGTGCGGAACCAAACGAGTTCTCGACCTCCCATCTTCCTGCACAAGTGTGCGTTCGCCCCCCTTGTCGCGCTTGGGCCCATAGCCCTTTGTTTTGACCCTGTCTGCCCTTCATGCTTCAGACTGAAACTATGCCGAGGCTACCTTTTGCGCACCTTACCGCCTGCCAACTCTTTCCTCAGTCATCGCTCTTTCAAGTAATTACCAGCAACCCCCGATGAAGACTAAGACAGAGGTCATAGACCCTTAGCTCCATCGAGATCTTTAGGCAATAGGTCACAGACCTTCCAGCGAAATGGCAAACCCGTCGTGAGGCGGGGACGCAAAGCCAGGGACCTTCTTAGGAAGGCCGCCCGGCCACCGAACGGAGGAACCCTGATGTCGCATCAGAAGAAGATCACGAACAAGAAACGGTTGATTCTCGGAGGACTGGTTGTGTCCGGTCTTCTCGCAGGAGCACTTCCAGCCCAAGCCGCTGCACCTCCGGCACCCTACGTCGCCTATACGGCCACTTCGTACTGGAACACGCCATTGTCCGACAATGCACCCGTAGATGCCAACTCCACTCGTTACATCAGCGAAGCGATGAGCGCGTGGCGCACCGGCGCCAACGATGTGAAGTTCAACTACATGCAGATGCGCGGTACTCCGGAGCAGCAGTCGCCGAACGTTGGTGCGCTGCCGCTCTTCATTGCACAGCCCACCGACAAGCTCTACACGATCAACGCTCAGGGCCGCACGGTTAAGATTCGCGTCCCTGCCAACGCATTCCCCGGCACCTCGGCCGATAACGCCATGCAGATCATCGACCGCTCGACCAATCAGATAGTCGGCATGTGGCATGCCCGCAAGACGAGTGGCGGGTGGACAGCCGATGCGATGGATCGTCAATGGCTCAACTCCGGCGGCATCGTTGAAGGCCAGAGTGGAGGCACCAGGGGCAACTTCGGACACTACGGGGTAGCCGCAGGATCCCGTGTCATCCGAGTCGATGAGGTGCGAGCGGGCAAGATCAGCCACAGGCTCGAGGCATTCTGGCACGAGACCGGGCAGGCTCACTTCTGGCCCATGAATGGGCACGAGAAAGGCAAGAACGGCATCGTACCGGAGGGCATCGTCATCCGGATCAAGCCGTCGGTCGACCTGACCAAGAGAGGCCTCAACCCGGCCGAGCTGGTTATTGCGACCGCCTTCCAAGACTACGGCGCAATCATCGGCGACAACTCGGGTGTTTCGTCCCTTCACCGGGTGCAGTTCGCCGGCGCCGACTGGAAAGCGCTTGGCGTCACGAGTGACTCGCTGAAGACGATCCCTTGGTCCGATTGGGAGTTCGTCAAAGGCGGCTACGACCCACGCTAGAGGATTGAAGCTGAGCTCTAGGTCGAAAGCAGTTTCTAGGTAGCGGGGCCCGTGAGGATTGCGGGCCCCGCTTCTTGCGTCACCCCCCAGGAGGCGTCACGTGCGAATCAACGAGACAACCCGGAGGGATGAGCTTCTATGGAAGCAGCAGCATCTAAATAGACAGAGGGGGGATTCCCACTAATCTCACCTTTCCTCTACAGGCGATGGGATGGGGAATCAGGCTCCCATAAGTCGCCAAACCGGCTGGCGACCCTCGTCGTCCACACGAACGGACACGCGTCTCGAACCGAGCCTGCCATCCGGGAACGCGGTACACGGTGCGGAAGACACCAGTGCGCTGGGGGTAAAACTTCGAATAGCGCCATTGTTTCGTGGCTCTACCCCGGGCCGAGAATACGACTCGATCTCGCGGATTCAGAATACGGACCTCGAACCATCGAGGTCCCCCGCTGTAGGCCTGGTACCAGACCCCTGTCTTGATCGCCTCCCCAACGCAAACACGCCCTCTGGGCTTGTTCACGAGGACGTCCGCTCGAGCCGGGCCCATTGCCGCCAGAATCAGTAGCGACATCAGCACCACGACGGTCAGGCGCGTTCGGATTGGCCGGGTACCGGCTGTAGGTGGGCGAATGCCCAACTGTGGAGCGGTCATGCGTTCCTCTCGACGGGCCGGTGGCCGACCCATTTGGTTCCTGGAACCACTGTAGTCACCTCGGGAAACTAGATGGTGACAAAAAGATGAAAAGAATGGGCGTTTTACTTTCATATTTCCGTCGAGGTCCTATCGTGTCGCCTTGTGGCTTGGGCAAGCAGTACAAGCACTGCCCCCCCCAAAGGGAGCAGGGAGACGGGAGGTTCGAATGTTTAACAGGTGGTTGAAACTGGCGTCGGTCGCACTGGTCATAGGACTAGTGACTGTCTCCGTCGCTCTGGCGTTCGCAGAGGTGAACACCAAGAGCGGGCGCAAGGTAAACCGAGTCAAGATCAGGCGAAGCGACGAACAAAGCTCGACGAGCTCCACGAACTTCGAGAACGTTCCCGGCGCCAAGGTCAACATTACGGTTCCTCGGGGGGAAGCCGTGCTGCTCATGCGCTTTACGGCGGAATCAATCTGCTTCTCGGAGATTGCTACGCCCGGCCAGTGTCACGCTCGCATCACCGTAAACGAGGACGAGGCTGCGCCTGCATCGGGGACCGAGTACATCTTCGACAGCAACGACAGTGGAACGGAGACGAAACTCTCGGGAGAGGGCCGCTCGATGGATCGATCGAGAGGCCCTCTGGGACCGGGAAAATACACGGTCAGGGTGCAGGGAGCGGTTTCTGATTCCGACCTCGAATTTCTCCTCGACGACTGGAGCCTCACGGTCGAGCGCATCAAGAGGTGACCGCCCAGTAGGATTTCAAGGCTGAGTTAGGCGCCGGCTCGGAGCGAGAGTGGCGGAATTGGCAGACGCGCCGGCCTTAGGAGCCGGTGTCTTCGGACGTGGGGGTTCGAATCCCCCCTCTCGCACCGCTACCGGGAGATCCTCCGGAGCCGCCCGCTGATCTTGCGAGACGGCCTCGAGGAACTCGTCGGCCTCCCTTATTTCGGCTATGCGTTGACCGGCTGCTCGTAGGCCTCGCGCAGCCCCTCGCACTCGATCTTCTTCATTTGAAGCATCGCCTGCATCACGCGGTTGGCCCGGTCCTTGTCCTCGTCCTGGAGCAGCTCATCAAGGAGTTTGGGGACGATCTGCCACGACAGGCCGAACTTGTCCTTCAGCCACCCACACTGGCTCTCCTGACCGCCGTCGGCGGTGAGCTTGTCCCAAAATTCGTCGACCTCTTTCTGCGTTTCGCACTCGACGAAGAACGAGAATGCCTCGTCCAACTTGAAGTGAGGGCCGGCGTTCAGCCCGATGACACGCTGTCCCTCCACCTCGAACGTGACGGTCATGACAGACTCGGTGCCACTGGGACCCGTGTTGTCGTAGCGGCGCGTCTCCAGGATCCGGGAGTTGGTGAAGATCGAACAGTAGAGGCCCGCAGCCTCCTCCGCTTCCTTGTCGAACCAGAGATGTGGGGTAATGCTCGGCATCTGCTCGTCCTTTCTGCTTAGGCTCTTCTCTTCTTACTATCTGCTTCCTATGTAGACGAGCTGGCGTCGGGAAACTCATCGGTCGCCTGGCCAGCCTGTCTACTCTCGACCCTGAGCAGGATGTTCCATTCCGCCGACATTCCCCCCTTGGGGGGAGAGAGTGACGGAGATTGACACGCCCGCTCTTTTGGGGGGCCACCCCCAACCGCTGAGCTCGAGAGGTGCAAAGGCTAAGTGGCCGCGTGCTTCGCCGAAAGCTGCACGAGCTCCTTTTGGAAGTCGAGCAGCGGTTCTTCGCCGTCCGCCCCCGGATGGGTCCAGACACCGTCCGCCCCCAACTCCCAGGCGAAGATGTTTCGCGAAAACGCCAGCTCGAGCAATGACTTGATCCGCTCGGACAGCTCCGACGCCTTGACGGGGGCGAGCACCTCTACCCGCCTGTCGAGGTTCCGGTGCATCACGTCGGCGCTGCCGATGTAGATCTCCTCGTTCCCCTGGTTGTGGAAGTAATAGATTCTCGAATGTTCCAGAAACTGTCCGAGAATGCTTCGGACCCTGATCGTCTCGCTTATGCCCTTCACGCCTGGCCGTAGCGCGCAAATGCTGCGCACGAACAAGTCAATCTCCACACCGGCGCGTGACGCGGTATACAGCGCCTCGATCACCCTCTCGTCGACCAGGCTGTTCACCTTGATAGCAATGTGTCCCGGTTTCTTGGACGTACTTGATTCGGCTTCCCGTTCGATCATCTGGATCAGGGTCTTTCTCATTTCATCCGGCGCGACTATCAACCAGCGGTAGCTGTGCTGCCGGGAGTAGCCCGTGAGATGGTTGAAGAGGTCGCTGACATCGGCCCCAATCTCCCGATCAGAGGTGAATAGGCTCATATCCTCGTAGATACGCGCCGTCTTGGGATTGTAGTTGCCGGTGCCGACGTGGGCGTAGCGACGAAGCTCCTCGCCCTCCTGACGGACCACCAGGCAAAGTTTGCAGTGCGTCTTCAATCCCACCAGCCCGTAGACCACATGACAACCGGCGCGCTCCAGTGTGCGGGCCCAGTTGATGTTGTTGCGTTCATCGAAGCGTGCCTTGATCTCCACCAAGACCACGACCTGCTTGCCTGCTTCAGCGGCTTCTATCAGCGCGTCGACGATAGGGCTATCACCCGACGTGCGGTACAAGGTTTGCTTGATCGCCAGCACAGTGGGATCTGCCGCGGCCTGTTCGATAAAGCGTTGGAAGCTGGTTAGGAACGACTCGTAGGGATGATGGACGAGCAGGTCCTGTTCGCGCAGCAGATCGAACATGTCCGGCGAGTTGTCTTCGGAGGGCAGCAGCACCGAAGGGGTTACGGGCTGGAAAAGCTCATCTTTGAGGTCCGGGCGATCGAGATCGTAAAGATCCCAGAGCCCTGAAAGATCCAAGGGTCCCGGGAGGCGGTGCACATCCTTCTGCTCGATCTGGATCTCGCGAGTGAGCAACTCGAGAACGTGCCGGGGCATGTTCTCTTCGACCTCCATGCGCACCGCCGGGCTGAAGCGGTTCTTCTGCAGCTCAGCCTCCAATGCTTCAAGGAGATCCTCGGCGCCGTCGTCGTTCACCTCGAGGTCGGCATTGCGAGTCACCCTGAAGGCGTGATGCTCGACGACTTTCATACCCGGAAACAGCTTATTCAGATTCGCTGCAATGACGTCTTCGATAGGGACAAACCGCCTGCCCTCAGAAAGCTCGACCAGGCGGGCCAATAGCGGAGGCACTTTAACCCTTGCAAAGTGTGACCTGTTGGTTATCGGATCCCTTACCAGAACCGCAAGGCTCAAGGAGAGGTTGGAGATGAACGGGAAGGGATGGCTCGGGTCGACCGCAAGGGGAGTTACGACTGGGAAGATCCGCTCCAGGAAGAGCTCGTCCAGTTCTTTGCGTTGGCGCTTCTTTAGCTCGTCCCAGCGGAGGATCTCGACCCCCGCGTCCCGAAGGGTCGGCATGATCTCGTCTCGGAAGACATGGGCGTGTCGCTGAACGATCGGCCCGACCTTGGCACTGATCGCAGCCAACTGCTCTCTGACTGTCAACCCGTCGGGTGAACGGCTTGTCAGTCCCGCAGCGGCCTGACGCCTGATACCTGCGATTCGCACCATGTAGAACTCATCCATGGTGCTTGCGAATATCGAGAGGTACTTCACTCGCTCCAACAGTGGTGTTTCGGGATTCTCGGCAAGAGCGAGAACGCGGGCACTCCAGTCCAGCCACGAGAGCTCGCGGTTGATGAACATGTCCTTCGAAAGCTGTGCACGAGCGGCCATTTGGGACTCCGGGCTAGTTGGGTACCCGAGTCTACCCACTCACCTCAACAACGGCTCAGGAATCGAGAGGAGGCCTCGCGGAGGCGGGATCACCACCGCAGGGGCTACCCTACTGATCGTGAAGGACTTCTCGAGCGAGCTGCAGAGCGCCAGGGAGTTCGCGGAGGCGGGGTCCCGGGTGGCCATGGGCCATTACCGCGCCAACCCGGCGACGAAGCGGAAGAGCGATGGTACCTGGGTCACAGAGGCAGACTGGGCGGCAGAGGCACAGATCAGACTCCGTATCGCCCGGGCATGGCCCGACCACAACGTCCTCGGCGAGGAGGAGGGCTTGAGTGGCGCAGGCGGCGGGCCGGCCACGCCCGGCGCGCCGACCTGGGTGATCGATCCAATCGACGGCACCCACAATTACATGGCCGGTATCCCGATCTGGGCGACGCTTGTGGGGCTGAGGATCGACGACACCACCGTGGTAGGGGTGTGCAACGCACCCGCACTGGGCGAGGTCTATGAAGCGGCGGTGGGCTCCGGCGCCCGCATGAACGGTGAGCCAATCGCGGTCGATCCGCTCGATACCTGGGAGGACTCAACCGTGCTCACGCCGGGGACTGAGGTATTCGCGGAGCACGGCTTGAAGGAGTTCCTCGATGCGTTGATCAGCCGGGCATGGCGGAGCCGGGGCTTCGGAGAGTTCTGGGGCCACATGCTCGTGGCTCGCGGCGCCGCCCATGTGATGGTCGAACCGGAGCTCAATCTGTGGGACATCTGTGCGCTCGAAGTGATCGTGGCCGAGGCCGGCGGACGCACCACGTCCCTTGACGGGAAGCCCTGGACCCCGAACAGTTCGGCGCTCACGACCAACGGCCGGCTCCACGATGACGTCGTACGTCTTGCCGCAATGCCGCCGACCGGGTAACCCAACGGGCGTTGTCTCCAGTCCTAACCCGCTCGGCGCGCCGGCGCATCAAGGGGCGAGGCGCTCGACTGTCCACCCCGGCTCGGCGCGCCGGTAGATCAGACGGTCGTGCATCCGATCGGGACGGCCCTGCCAGAACTCGATCTCGGACGGCATGATGCGCCAGCCTCCCCAGTGGGGCGGCGCCGGGACGTCCACACCCGCATACCTCTGCGCCACCTCACGCAAGCGGTCGTCGAGTACCGGGCGTCCGGCGATCACCCGGCTCTGATCGGAGGCCCACGCACCAAGCTGGGCGCCGCGAGGACGGGTTCGCCAATATGCCTCCGAATCGCTGCGATCGACCCGCTCGGCCCGCCCCTCGACCCGAACCTGTCGCTCGATCTCCGGCCAGAAGAACACCAGGGCCGCCTGCGGGTTCTCAGCCAAATCGTCGCCTTTGCGGCTCTCGTAGTTGGTATAGAACACGAACCCACCTCGGCTTACGTCCTTGAGCAGGACGACACGCGCCGAGGGGCGCCCCCCCTCGCCGGCGGTGGCGAGGGTCATCGCGTTCGGCTCGTTCGGCCCGGCTGCGCCGGCAGCGCGGAACCAAACCATGAACTGCTTGATCGGATCGGGATCGAGATGACCGATGGCGAGGTCCTCCCGGCTGTAGTCGCGCCGCCGGTGGGCGGGGTCACTTCCTAGGCTCATTCGGCCGGGATGTCCGCCCCCTGCGGCGTCATCCCCAAGCGTTGCGACAGAGCCCGGAACGCCCGGCCGCGATGGCTGAAGGCAAGCTTGGCTTCGAGGGGAATCTCGCCCATGGTTCGCCGCTCGCCGACGGGCACGAAGTGCGGGTCGTAGCCAAAACCGAGCAAACCGCGTCCCTCATCGATGATGCGGCCTTCACATGTGCCCTCCGCTGCAACCTCGCGGCCGTCCGGAGTGACCATCACGGCGACACAGCGGTAGCGGCACGTCCGCTGATCCTCGGGAACGTTGCCGAGCGCTGCCACGAGCTTGGCGTTGTTTTCCCTGTCGGTCGCGGCCTCGCCCGCATAGCGAGCCGAGAACACTCCCGGCGCGCCGCCAAGCGCGTCGACCTCGAGTCCGGAATCATCGGCTATCGCAGGTTGTCCGCTAACGGCCGCCACTGCGCGGGCTTTGGCAAGGGCGTTTGCACGAAAGCTGTCCCACGGCTCCTCGAGCTGAAGGTCGGGGGCTACAGCATCCACCGAAATCAGCTGAATGCCGGGCAGGAGAATCGCCACCTGCTCGGCCTTGTGCCGGTTGCGCGAGGCAAAGACTGCTCTCATGCGCCCGCCGAGATCCCCTCCAGGGCGGCTGACTGGTGGCTCGTAAGGATCGCAGTGCCGTGCGCTGCAAGGTCGAGCAGCCGGTCCAACTCGTCCCGGTCGAACACACCATGTTCGGCGGTCCCCTGAACCTCCACGAGCTTTCCGGTGCCCGTCATCACCACATTCATATCGACGTCGGCCGTCGAGTCCTCGGCGTAGTCCAGATCAAGGAACGGTTGACCCGCAACGATACCCACGCTTATGCCCGCCACCGAGTCGTTCAAGGGAGAGGGAGTCAGCCCCACGGAGATGAAGGCCTGCGCCAAAGCAACGTAGCTGCCGGTGATCGATGCAGTGCGGGTGCCGCCGTCTGCCTGAAGCACGTCACAATCGAGGTAGACGGTGCGTTCGCCGATCTTCGTCATGTCGGTAACAGCGCGAAGTGCGCGCCCCACTAGACGTTGAATCTCCTGAGTGCGCCCCGACGGCCGGCCTCTGTTGACCTCGCGCTGGACTCGTTCGGGGCTCGAACGCGGCAGCATCGAATACTCGGCGGTCACCCATCCGGTGCCGCGGCCCTTCATCCATCGTGGCACGTTGTCGTCGATGGTGGCGGTGCATATGACCCGCGTGTTGCCCGTCGCCACCAGGCAGGAGCCTTCGGCATAGGGCATGAAACCGGGAGTCAGCGCCACCGGCCTGAGATCGCCCGGGTCCCGGCCGAAGCTTCGTTTCAACTCCATCAGAGCCCGTACCTTTCCCCGTCGGTGGCGAGGATCGCATAGACCTCCGGCGCAGCGGCGCGCGCCTCGGCGAGCGAGACACCCAGATCCCGCCCGGGCGGCAGGTGAGTCAAGACCAGACGCTTGACATCCGCCTCTCTGGCCACGCTTGCCGCTTGCGCAGCGCTCATATGCCCCTCGAAGTCGGGCCCGTCGCACTCCTGAAGTGTGGCCTCGCTCATCAACAGCCCTGCCCCCTTGGTCAGCGGTAGGAGATCTCCCTCGATGCCGCTGTCGGCGGTATAGGCGAAGGTCGAGCCATCGCAATCGACGCGTACCCCGACCGTCTCAACCGGGTGAGCCATCTCGAACAACGTTACCTGTGCCCGGCCAACGGAGAACGTGCCGCCCGCTGCGACGGGGCGAAGGTCGAAAGCTATATCAACTTGTCCGGCGTAGGCGCACAGTCGCTCGAGTACCTGCGCCGGTGCCCACAAAGGAATGGGCGGCAAGGGCTCTGGGCCCCCGTAGGCGAGTGCGTGGTAGCACCCGAAGACATCTGTGGTGTGATCCGGGTGCACGTGAGTGAGAATCACTCCATCGAGATCCTTGTAGTCCGTCAGGCGCAGCAGGTTGCGCCAAGTTCCGGGGCCTGCATCGAGCCAGATCCGGAGTCCACCGATCTCCAGCAGATACCCGGCGGCAGCGCGCTCGGTCGTGGCGAACATCCCCGAGCTCCCGAGGACGGTGACTGCGAAGCTCACGCCTTGTCCCAGGGGCGGTGCTCGACGCGACCGAACTCGGGGCCCAGAAAGCGCCTCCCCAGGTCACTGAAGGCACCCTCTTCGCTGGAGGCTACAAAGCGATGAACTGCGCGCCGGCGCGCCGGATTGATCAGTTGGTCGTCCTTCAGGCGTGCAAAGACTTCGGTCGCGGTGGCCTCTGCGCTTGAAATCAACACCACGTCATCTCCTGCAACATACTGAAGCACTCCCGAAAGCAGCGGGTAATGGGTACACGCGAGGATAAGGGTGTCGATTCCCGCGCGCGCCAAGGGCTCCAGATACTCTGCTGCCAGGGTCACCAACTCTTCAGACGTCGTGTCGCCACGCTCCACGAAGTCAACGAACCGCGGGCAGGCCTGGGAGAAGAGCTCGACATTGGCATTGCTTGCACGCACAGCGGCCTCGTAGGAGCCGGACGCAACGGTGGCATGAGTGCCAATGAGGCCGATGCGCCGATTCCTCGTTGCCGCGACGGCCGCTTTGACACCGGGTTCGATGACGCCCACAACGGGCACGGTGTAGCGATCGCGAGCGCCGGCCAAGGCTGCCGACGCGGCACTGTTGCAAGCCACCACCAGCAATTTGACGTCCTCTTCGACCAGGCCGTCCATTATCTCGAGGGCGAACTTCCTGACCTCCTCGAGGGGACGAGGCCCGTAAGGGAGCCGGGCCGTGTCACCGAAATAGATGAGGTTCTCTCTGGGAAGGAGATCTATGACGGCTCGGGCGACGGTGAGCCCGCCCACACCCGAGTCGAACATCCCGATCGGGCGATCAGCCCGATCCGATGACACCGTCTACCACCACAAGACCTCTTCCACCTGCGCCTCGGCTGTGTCGATCTCCTCCGTCCAAGCCTCGGTCGAAAGATACTTCCATCCGCCGTCGGCAAGCAGGCAAACGATGTCACCGCCGCCGTCGTCTCCCAGACGCTCGGCGACGCGCTGGGCGACCCAGATCACTGCTCCGGCGGAGATCCCGGCGAAAATGCCTTCCTTCTGGAGAAGCTCCCGGGTCCAAAGGATCGACTCGCGAGCCTTGACCATCACCTTGCCGTCCAGCAGGTCGGGATCGAAGATGGGCGGCACGTAGCCCTCCTCGAGAGAGCGAAGCCCGTATACCGACTGCCCCAGCGCCGGCTCGGCGGCCACCACTTTGATACCAGGGTCATGCTCTTTGAGCCGCCGGCCGGCGCCCATGAGGGTTCCTCCGGTGCCCAGTCCGGCAACAAACGCCTTCACCTCCGGAAGGTCATCGAGAATCTCGCGGCCGGTGCCCTGATAGTGAGCCTCGACGTTCGCCTGGCTGCCGTACTGAAAGGGCATGTAGTACCGAGGGTCTGCGGCGAGCTTCTGCGCCAGGGCAACTGCGCCGTTCGACCCTTTGGCCCCCTCGGAGGAGATGATCTCGGCGCCGAAAGCCTCTAGCAAGGAGGTTCGTTCGGAGCTCGCATTGTCGGGGAGCACTGCGGTGAAGCGGTAGCCACGCGTCTTGGCGACCATGGCGAGAGCGATTCCCGTGTTTCCGGACGTCGGCTCGAGGATGATCTTTTCCTTTGTGAGCTCACCCGACGCCTCACCGGCTTCGACCATAGCCAGAGCTATTCGGTCCTTGGTCGATCCGGTCGGGTTCTGGCCTTCGAGCTTCACCCACATTCGTACCCCGGGAGTTGGGCACAGACTGGGCACTTCGACCAGGGGGGTGTTGCCGACCAGGTCGAGGACCGACTTGTACTTCACTTCACGCCTGCCCGCCCGCGACCGATGGAAGGATGGACACGGTGTCGCCTTCGGTCACCTTGGTCTCGAGCTTCTCGAGATAGCGGGCGTCCTCATCGTTCACGTAGACGTTCACGAAGCGGTGAAGCTGCCCATCGGGGGTGCGTACCTGACCTCGGAGGTCGGGATATCGGGTCTCGAGCTGCTCGAACAAGCTCCCGACTGTGCCGGGTTGGACCTCGACGGCCCCGCTGCCACCGGTAAATTTACGGAAGACGGTCGGTATGCGAACTTCGACGGCCACATTTCCTCCTTGCAAAGGTTGCTCTCATCAGGGGTCAACGCAGCACGGACACCGAAACTTCCTTGATCTCGCCCTCCTGGTCCGTCCAGTTCGCCTTGAGGATCCGGAAGGCTCGGACCGAAGGTGGCTCGTCGGCCAGCGAGACGATGAGGTAGGGCACGTCCTCGCTAGCCAGCCGGACATCGGTCGGCGAGGGGTAGGCCTCGGTGTGGGTATGGGAGTGAAAGACGGCGCCCAGCTCCCAGCCCCGGCCCTCGATCGCGCGGTAGACGGCGAATTGCTCCTTCGGGTCGAGTGAGTACCTCAGGGGACTGAGGGTTGCATTGGTCATCCGGAAAACCTTGACCATGCCGCCGTCCTGGGACGCAAGGATGCCGCAGGCCTCGTTCGGGCGGCCCGCCCTGCAGTGCTCGATCATCTCGTCGGTGATCTCCGCCGGCAGGATGAGGGTTTCCGTCGGCTCCTTGGCGTCGCCGGCTTCGCTCACGAGCGCTTCACCCTAATGCGCCCGGTCCCCTCTACGACTCTGCCGATCACCGCCGCCCGATCCACTCCACGGCCGGCCAGCTCCGCCAGCAGAGCGGCGGTCTTTTCGGGATCCACGGCAATCAGCAGGCCGCCGGAGGTCTGAGAATCGAACAGCACATCCCGGCGCGCCGAGTCGAGAGAGCCCACATCGGTCCGGGCGGACATGGCGACCAAGTTGCGCCTGCTGCCTCCGGGAAGAATTCCCCGGGCGGCGAGCTCGACGGCCCCTTCGAGAACCGGGACCGCGTCGAAGTCGAGCTCGGCCGAAACCTCCCCTCCCAGCATCTGCAGAAGGTGGCCCACGAGCCCGAAGCCCGTGACGTCGGTGGCCGCAGGGACCCCCGTGGCGACCATGGCCTCGGCCGCCGCGAGGTTAAGGCTGGACATCACGGCGATTGCCTCTTCGACTGCGCCCGGGGGCGCCTGGTCTTCTTTGATGGCGCTCGAGATGATGCCCGAGCCCAGCGGCTTGGTCAGCACCAGATCGCTTCCGGCCGGCGCGCCGGTCTTGCGGATGATCGCCTCCGGATGCACCGTGCCCGTGACGGCCAGACCGAAGACCGGCTGTGGGTTCTCGAGCGAGTGACCGCCGGCGACGGCGACACCTGCTTCGGTGCAGGCCTCACCCGAGCCCTCGAGCACGTCACCCAGGATGTCGAGGCCAAGTGAACGGGGCCATCCCACGAGATTGAGCGCCAGGACCGGGCGCGCTCCCATCGCGTAGACGTCAGACAGCGAGTTCGCCGCGGCGATGCGGCCCCAGGTGCGCGGGTCGTCGACTATCGGAGTAAAGTAGTCCACTGTCTGGACGATGGCCACCTCGGGAGCGACACGGAGGACCGCGGCGTCATCCGGCGCGTCGAGACCGACCAGGAGGTCCGCTTCCATGGGCTCGGTTGTCACGTGGTGCAGGACCTGCGCCAGCTCCTCGGAGGAGAGCTTCGACGCTCAGCCCCCGCCCTGCGTGTAGGAGGTAAGCCGTACCTCGTCGCGCATCCCTTCACCTCCCTCTCGGTCACGTTGCACATAAGAGACAGACCGCGAGCGCTTTCGGGGACGCCCGTCCCACCCGCCGGTGCCCGGGTCAGTCGGTGGGCGTGTCGGCTTCGGTCATGCGAACCCCGATCGGCTCGGCCGGTCCGCGCCCCAGCACCGGAAGCGGCGCCGCCACGCTCCCGTGGCCCTTGTGTGCCGCGAGCGCCTGACGATGATAGTCCTCGGCTATCTCCGAGAAGACGTCCGTGTGGTAGACGCCCCCGTCGATGAGCGGTCCCTTCCGTCCTTCGATGATCGCCTCGACGTCCTCGCCGGTGACGGTCTTGTTCGTTTCCAGGGCATGGGCGACGGCAAGGATGTGCAGGCGGTTGACCTTCACGAGATCCTCGGTCCGCTTCAACAGCTCGTCCAGCTTGGATTCGATTCGCTCGCCGAGTCCGCCCTCGAGCAGATCGTGGTCGGATTTGCCCTCGCCTTTACCGGGCCGCCCGCCCCCGCCGATCCCGACCTCGTGGGTAACGCCGTGCGAGGCGACCGTCGAGCCCATTCCCCAGTAACCCTCCATGAGTGTCGCGATGCGCGTCGCTCCCTCGAGGTCCCCGGATACTCCCGAAGAGCTGTCGTCTTCGAAGAACAACCTTTCGCCGACAAGGGAGGAAAGGCTCACGATGATGTCGGCCTCGTACTCCGATCGCCAGCGCGTGAACTGGTCCTCCGGAGGAATGGAGGCGACCATGCCGAGATAGGTGCCGCCCTTCTCGATGGTTGCGATGTCTATCGTGAGATGCTGCCGCACCTTGTACGCGGCTACAGCGTGGCACGCTTCGTGCACGGCAACTGCATGGCGCTCGCGCTCGATGTACTCGACGTCTTCGGGGGGGCCGAGGTCTTTCAGTTGCTTGGCCTTGATCACGTCTTTCCACGAGATCGCCTCGCGCCCGTCGCGAATGGCATTGACCAAGGCCTCGTTGACCAGGTCCTTGATTGTGGCGCCGGTGGCATACGGGGTGATCGTTGCCAGCTTGTCGATCTGTTCGGTGCTGAGCTCGTGGTTCACCTTGTCGAGGTATCCCTCATAGGTGCGGATGCGCCCGGCCTTGGAGGGATAACCAACCTTGTAAATGCGGTCGATGCGGCCGGGTCGCAGCAGCGCCTCGTCGAGCGCTTGCGGCATGTTCGTCGCCATCATCACGAGCATGCGGTACTTGGGCGGTGGTTTGGGGCGCATGCCGAGCGACCTGCGCACGACGCGGTTGAAGAAGCCGCGCGGCTTCTTGAGACCGGAAAGCTCGGTTAGAAGAGCCTGCAGCGTTCCCATACCGCCTCCGCCGCCCCCGCCCATCATCATCACCCGGTCCCGCACGCCGCGGCGAGGTTCGGCTGCACCACCGGCATCAAGGCTGCCCTGAAGCAGCATGGCAGCGCTGTCGCGCGAGATGTAGGACAAACCATTGCAGGGAGGATTCGAAGACCACGGGCTCGGCGTCGCCGCCTGTCCTCCACCCCAACCTCCCTGGGCCATGGCGCCCCGGTTTCCTAGGGAGTCGGCCTCGTCGAAGAACACGATCACTCCGCCGTATTTCACCGCCAGCTTTCGCAGCTTGCGGAACAACCCTTTGACCTTGAGGATGCCCACCCCCATGAACATGTTGATGAACGCTCCCGGGTCGACGAACACATACGGCTTACCGGTCTCGCCGGCCACGGCCTCCGCCATCAATGTCTTGCCGGTTCCGGGCGGTCCCCACAACAGGATGCCGCCCGGCACATAGCCACCACGCTTCTCTATTGCCTCCGGGTTGTCGAGAAAGAGCAGGTTCTCTCTCACCTTTTGCAGGACGTTGTCCTGCCCCCACACGTCACTGAAGCGTGTCTTGATGTCGTCGGGGAAATAGACATCCACGCCTCCCCGGGACAAGAACCAAAAGAGAGCGCCGAACTGCGCGATGAGGACAAACATCGTGATGAAGATCTGGAAGAAGAACGGAAGGGCCGAAAAGAGCGCGATGGGCAGCTGAACCAGCGCAACCGCAGGCGATAGGCCGGCGAAGCGGGCGAAGATCAAGTCGACGATCAGCAGGAAGAACAGCCATTTGAACACCCGGCCGAGCCGGTAGCGATTCCAGTCGTTCATGCGAGATCTCCGGCGGTCGAGTGAACCGAAGACTTTTTGGGTCCAGAAACGGTGATAGCGCGCCGAACGTTCGCTGATGAAGTAGTGGATCTGACGCAGGAGCTCGATCCCGGCGAGGAACAATAGCCAGCCCTGCGACCGCAGGGTCAGGTTGACGGCGTCGTTGAACGGGAGGAATGGATTCTGGGCCATGGCCGCCCACAGCATCAGAGACCATGCTCCGACA
>JACDDL010000165.1 GCA_013817045.1 Actinomycetota bacterium
TTCGAGCGCAGAGCCATCGCGCTTTCTGAAGCTTCTCGTGCCGGCGCTGCCGGAGCAGAACGCGGACGTTCCCGAGCTCGTCAACTCGGCGCGCGAGGCTGAGATTTCGTGGCGGCGTCGTGTCGCATACGGCGCGGCTTCCCCGGCCGAGCGCCTGGCGGTTGTCTGGGGCCTCACGCGGCTCCCAGAGGCCGATCCCCGGCGGTGGTGGTGGGGCCGGCGGTGGACGCACAACGACACCCCCGCCCTCATTGAAAAGAAGACCTCCTACTCGCGCTTTGCCACCTATGAAGACTGCCCGCTCAAGTACCTGATGGGACAGGTGCTGGGACTCGACCCGGTGCAGACCTATCAGATGGCGTACGGATCCCTGGTGCATGGGCTGCTCGAGGATCTCGAGAAGGGTGAGTTGCCCAGGGACCTCGATGCACTCCTAGCCGAGGCGGAGCGACGGTGGCGGCCGGAAGCGTATCCGCCGGGTGCGGTGTCGGCCTGGTTGCGACGTGATGTACGGGCAATTCTCGAGCGTTACCTCAAGTTCGAAGCAAACAACGGGCACACCACCATCGCGGTCGAGAGCTGGTTCGAATTCGACATCGGCGACTGGCTTGTGCGCGGGAAGATCGACCGCATTGATCAAGTTCACGGCAACGGGCTTCGCCTGTGTGACTATAAGACCTCGAACTCGTACAAGTTCGAGAGTGCAGTGAAGGACGACCTGCAGCTCATGACCTATTTCCTCGCCTGCATGCGAAGCGACGAACTGCGCGCGCTCGGGACTCCCAAGATCGCTGAGCTCATCTACCTGCGACACGAAAAGGAGGGCAGCATCCGACGCGCTGCGATCAATCGCCCCAAGGACGCCGAGGACGGCACCCGGTGGGACGATGTTGTCGAGGGGCGAATCGCGGAGCTGATCCGAGGCATCGAGGAAGAGGACTTCGCCCCAAACCCGGATGCAGAATGTCGCTTCTGCAGTTTCAAGCCACTGTGCCCCATGTGGCCGCAGGGCGAGGAGTTGAGGGTCAGTTGAGCTCCGTGGACGCCCGGTCAAGTTCGTCGGGAGCGCACCCGGCAATCCGTGCTGCACTCGGTGGTTTCACGCCGTCTGCGGAACAGAGCGCGGCGATCGAGCATGCGCCGGCGCCTCTCTCGGTGATCGCCGGGGCCGGGTCGGGAAAGACGGCCGTCATGGCGGCGCGGATTGCACACCTCGTCGTGACGGGGCAGACAACCCCCTCGCAGGTCCTAGGACTGACCTTCACGCACAAGGCTGCCGGCGAGCTCGAGGAGCGCATCAAGACCTCCCTTTCGTACCTGAGCTTCGATGCTGGGGAGGAGGTCTCGGTCTTCACGTACCATGGTTTCGCCGACGGCATCGTGCGCGACTTCGGTCCGAAGATCGGTATCGAGCCCGGCACGGCGCTGCTGACCCAGGCCCAGGCGTGGTTGCTGATAACGCGGCTGCTCGAAGAGATCGTCTTGGAGCGGATAGTTCCCTCCTGGTTGCCATCTCTGATTCCCAAGGTCACGGGCCTTGCGGGGGCCTGCGGAGATCACCTCAGGACGCCCGAAGATGTTCTGGCCGCTGACCAAGCGATGGTGGCCCAGTACAGGCGAGAGAATCGGAAGATGCAGAGCAGACTGCAGGCTCTGATCGATGAGCGCCCTGACATCTGCAACTTGGTCAGCGCCTACACGGCGCGCAAGGCACTGCTCGGGAAGATCGACTACGGAGATCAGATTGCCTTTGCATTCAAGTTGGTGAGCCAACACCCGGAGGTGGCGGCGTCGTTGCGGGGCCGCTGGCCGGTTGTGCTGCTGGACGAGTACCAGGACACAAACGTCGCGCAGCGAAAAATGATGCAGGCGATCTATCCGCCCGGCTCGCCCATAACCGTGGTGGGCGACCCGGACCAGGCCATCTACGAGTGGCGTGGGGCGACGCTCTACAACGTCATAGACTTTCCCGCTCACTTTCCCCAGAGGGGCGGCGTGCCGGCAGCCACAAGGAAGCTCGAGGTTTCATTCCGGTCCGGCCGCCGCATACTCGCGGTTGCCGAGGCAATCATCTCCGAGATCCCGGAGTCGCAGAGGGGGGTGGGGAAGAAGCTTCATCACCATTTGCCCACCGGGGAAGGCGACGTGACGTGCGACCTGGTTGCGAGCGAGGACGACGAGGCCGAGCTCGTTGCGGAAGAGATTAAATCCATCGCAGGCGCCGATGGATCGGGGCTGGAGGGACATCCGCTGGAGTACCGAGAGGTTGCGATCCTTTGTCGCGCGCGGAGTCTGTTTGCAAGGCTGCAGCGCAAGCTTCGTGAGAAAGGCATCCCGGTCGAAGTCGTCGGCCTGGCAGGGCTGTTGACGGTGCCGGAAGTCGTCGACATCGTCGCCTATCTCAAGCTGCTGGTCACTCCATCGGACAACATTGCTTTCGGCCGTGTCGCCATGGGACCCCGCTGGCGTATCCATTACCGCGACATGGCAGCACTTGCTCGTTGGGCGGCCGAGAACACAGGGAAACTCGAGCGCGATCTACGAGAGCGAGACGACAAGGGCGGAGACGTTGATCCGGGCCAGGAGCGATTCTTTTTGTCCGAGGCGATCACACACGCGGAGCGAATCGCAGATCTGTCCGAAGAGGCGCGCTGGCGTTTCGGTCAGCTGCAAACCGAGATCGAAAGGGCGCGCTTGAGGCTACGGGCTTGCACGCTTGCGGACGCAGTCGAGATGGTGCTCGACGAGACGGGCGTAGAGGATGAGCTCTCGGTGGCATCTAACCCCATCGCACAGGCGGCGAGAGCAAACATCAACTCCTTCTTGGACCAAGCGTCGGCCTTTGCCCCGTTGGAGGGAGAGGCGTCGGTCGTTACCTTTCTGGAGTATCTCGACGCGGCGTCTGAGGTAGAAGATCTCGAGATGACTCAGCCCAAGCAGGACGACTCGGTGAAGCTGATGACGGTTCACCAGGCAAAGGGGCTCGAATTCGACCTGGTATTCGTCCCGGGCATGGCCGACGAGCGCTTTCCCAATGCGAGGGTGACGGACAATCCAATGAAGTCGGTGTCCGAGCTCCCGTATTCAATCCGGGAGGACAACGACCATTTGCCTAGATTCACGAGCAACATGGCCGAGTTCGAAAAGGCCCTCAAGCAACACGCTATGTACGAGGAACGTCGCCTGGCCTACGTGGCGATGACAAGAGCGCGCAAGGTCTTGCGATTGTCCGCCGCTCACTGGTACGGGCAGAGGATCAAGCCGAACAAGGTCGGGCAGTTCTTCATGGAGCTGGCCGGAACCCCGGAGCAGGAGGATCAGCCGGTGCGACCCGCTCACAAGGCGGTGAGGGTGAGACAGTACGAACAGCTGCCCCAAGAGAATCCAATGAAACTGGAGATGACCGAGCGAGCCAAGCTGTGGCCTGTGGACAATCCTGTGCTCGACGATGAGCTCTTTGCCCAGGGCTGGAGACGCTTCTTCGAAGATGCTGTGATCGATCCCGGGCTGATCAACAGGAGTGTGGACGAGTTGAAGGTCGATCGAGTGGAGTTCGAATCCCGGCGCGCCGAGGTAGCCGAACAACTCATGTTGATCGGCGCGCCGGGAGCACCTCCGGTTCCCGACGAGCGTCTCCAGAGCATGTCGGTGTCTTCGATGGTGCAGCTGTCGCGCTGTCCCAAGCAGTTCTACTGGACTGTGGTGAGGCCACTGCCGCGGCGGCCCAGCGCGGCGGCGCGCCGGGGTCAGGACATTCACCGGTGGATCGAGATCCGTTCCGTGGGCCAGGGGCGGCTCGACGATCCGGAAGAGCCCGTGGATCTCGCACCAGAGGAGATCGGCGACCCGGTGCCCGCCTATGAGCCGGCGGGGCCTGCGGTTCCTCTCGAGAGGAAGCTCAAGAGCACCTGGCAGGCGAGCCGGTTCTCGGACATGATCCCCCGCTTCACCGAGCAGCCGTTCGTCCTTGCGCTCCCCGGAGGGCTGCTGGTGCGCGGGCGCATCGACGCCGTCTACGTGCACGAGGATGGAACCTGGGAGCTTGTGGACTACAAGACCGGGCGCGAGCCGGATGCGGCCGACGCCGTTGCGCGGCTGCAGCTTGCGATCTATTCGCTCGCTGCGCAGGAGATCTGGAAGGTCGATCCCGGCAGGCTCAAGCTCACCTACTTCTATCTGGGCAGTGGGCGCGCCGATTCGATCCCGGCAACCGAGCTCACCACCACCGGTGACGATCTGACGGGGATGTTCGGACAGGTGCAAGCCGGCAGGTTCGAACCGAGGCCGGGGGCCATCTGCGGCTCGTGCGACTTTCTCAGGTTCTGTGACGCGGGAAAAGAGCACGTGGCCACCACTCCGAACCGAGGCTGAGGCTCCAGGCGGACGCCGTGGGACGAGAACGCCGATCACGCCCGTTGGAAGGGCCGTAGGACGGCCATTCGGCGCGCCGACAGCTTCGGCCGGGAGGCCCATGGCATAGGTGCGGCCACGGCCTTTGCTCGGGGGCGGGAAGATAGACGACATGGCCGGCACCCCCAGCTCCCTGGAGCGTTTTTCCCCAGCCACGCGCGCGTGGTTCGGGTCGACCTTCGCCGCCCCCACGCCCGCTCAGGCGGGGGCGTGGGATGCCATCTCTTCGGGCGAGGACGCGCTGGTGGTCGCCCCCACCGGATCGGGCAAGACGCTGGCCGCCTTTCTCTGGTCCCTGGATCGCCTTGCGGCGCGCGCCTCTCCCGGTGCTGCGGGCCGGCCGCAGGACCGCCTCCGGGTTCTCTACGTCTCCCCGCTCAAGGCGCTCGCCGTCGACATCGAGCGCAATCTGCGTTCCCCACTGGCGGGCATCACCCAGGCCGCTGCACGCATCGGCCTCGGCGCACCGGACATAACGGTCGGTGTGCGAACCGGTGACACCCCGGCGAACGAGCGCCGCAGGTTCCTGTCGGCCCCACCCGACATCCTCATAACCACACCCGAGTCGCTGTTTCTGCTGCTCACTTCCCGGGCGCGCGAGCCCCTGAGGGCGGTGGACACGATCATCGTGGACGAGATCCATTCTGTGGCCGGGACCAAACGCGGCAGCCATCTCGTCCTGAGCCTGGAGCGACTCGACGCCCTGCTCGCGCGTCCGGCCCAGCGAGTGGCCCTTTCCGCCACGGTACGGCCGGTGGATGAGGTGGCGCGTTTCATGGGCGGAGGCAGAACGCCGGTTGTCGTGCAAGCTCCGGCGGCGGACAAGGTCTACGACCTTTCGGTCGTGGTGCCGGTCGAGGACATGACGGCGCCCGGCCCCGACGGCGACGAGCTCACCGGAGGATCGGCCTCCGGTGCGGTGGAGCGCTCGAGTGTCTGGCCCCATCTCGAGGGCCGGTTGCTCGAGCTGATACTCGAGCACCGGTCGACGATCGTGTTCGCCAACTCCCGGCGGCTAGCCGAACGTCTCTGCGCAAGGCTCAACGAGCTGGCCACCAAACCGGTCGCACGCGCCCACCACGGCTCGGTCAGCCGCGAGCAGCGGCTGGTGATCGAAGACGACCTCAAGGGGGGCCGGCTTCCGGCGGTGGTCGCCACCAGCTCGCTCGAGCTGGGAATCGACATGAGCGCAGTCGATCTCGTGGTTCAGGTCGAGGCACCCGACTCGGTCGCCTCCGGGCTCCAGAGGGTGGGCCGGGCCGGGCACCAGGTCGGCGCGGTCAGCCGGGGTGTCTTCTTCCCCAAGTACCGAGGTGACCTCCTCGAATGCGCGGTGGTGGTCGAGCGCATCAAAGAGGGGGCCATCGAGGAGTTGCGGTATCCACGCAATCCACTCGACGTGCTGGCGCAGCAGATCGTCGCCATGGTGGCCGTAGACGACTGGGAGGTGGACAAGCTGGAAGAGTTGGTCCGGCGCGCCGCCCCCTGGGCCGACCTGCCACCCAGCGCGTTCGAGTCGGTTCTCGACATGCTGGCCGGGCGCTATCCCTCCGACGAATTTGCCGAGCTCAGACCGCGGATCAACTGGGACCGCACCAGCGGTGTGCTCAGCGCCCGCCCGGGCGCCGGACGCCTTGCAGTGACATCGGGCGGCACGATCCCGGACCGGGGGTTGTTCGGAGTTTTCCTTGCCGGGGGCAAGCAGGCGAGGGTGGGGGAGCTGGACGAGGAGATGGTCTACGAAAGCCGCGTCGGCGAGGTTTTCATGCTCGGTTCGTCGAGCTGGTTGATCGAGGACATCACCCCGGATCGCGTGATGGTCACGCCCGCTCCGGGGCAGCCCGGCAAGATGCCGTTCTGGCACGGGGACGCGCCCGGCCGCCCGCTCGAGCTGGGGCGCGCCCTCGGCGCCTTCGTGGGAGAGCTGGCGAGGATGGGCCCGGACGGCCAGCGCGCCCGGCTTCGGCGCGCCGGGCTCGACGATCTCGCCTGCACCAATCTGATCGGGTATCTCTCCGAGCAACAGGAGGCGACCGGTGTCCTCCCCGACGACCGCACCTTGGTGCTCGAGCGATTTCGGGACGAGCTCGGAGACTGGAGAGTGTGCATCCACTCTCCTTTCGGGGCGAGGGTGCATGCTCCCTGGGCACAGGCAATCGAAGCCCGCCTTGCAAGCACCTCCGGGCTCGAGGTTCAGTGCATCTACACCGACGACGGCATCGTGGTGCGCCTGCCCGAAGCCGAGGAGGCCCCACCGTCTTCGTTTGCGC
>JACDDL010000166.1 GCA_013817045.1 Actinomycetota bacterium
TCGAGCAGCACCGGCTCAAGCGCTCGAATGATTTCGTTGCCCGCACGCGTCAGTTGAACGAATTGCAAAGCGTCTTGTCCATGGAGGACGCCCCCCTGCGGATCGAGTGTTACGACATCTCGAATACCGGGCCGGCCGAGGCCGTTGGATCGATGGTCGTGTTCGAGGACGGACTCTCCAAGCGATCGGACTATCGTCGATTTGCGATCAAGTGGACCAGCGGGCCCGACGATGTCGCGATGATGGGAGAGGTCATCAGGCGGCGGTTCGCCCGCTTCTTGCAGGAAAGCCAAGCGCCGGCCGATACCGAGGATTTGAAGCGCCGCCGATTTGCATATCCCCCCAACCTCGTGGTGATCGACGGTGGAAAGGGACAGCTCGGCCGCGCCGTCGAGGCCATGGAGGATCTCGGGGTGGAGCGGGTCACGGTGATCGGCCTGGCGAAGCGCATGGAGGAGATCTACCTGCCCGGCCGGCCCGATCCGCTGATCATCCCGCGCGGCTCGGAGGCGCTCTATCTGCTGCAGCGTGTGCGCGACGAGGCACACCGGTTCGCCAACGCCTATCACGCGCTCAGGCGCGGCAAGAGGATGACGCAGTCGGTGCTGGAAGGCATACCGGGCCTTGGCCCGGCACGCCGGAAGACGCTCCTCAGGCAGTTCGGCTCGGTCAAGCGCGTGCGAGAGGCAACGCTCGACGACCTCCGGGATGTCCCCGGGCTCCCGGATGCCGTGGCCGAGGCCGTTTACTCCGAGCTCCACGGGCAAGGGGGCGGCCCCGAGTTTCAGAGCGCCTCGTGAGCGCGCCCCCTGCAGAGCGCATCGAGCTCACGGTCATCAGCGGGATGTCGGGGGCGGGGCGTTCGGAGGCGGCAAAAGCGCTCGAGGACCTCGGATGGTTCGTGATCGACAACCTGCCCACGGACCTTATCCAGACAATGCTCAGACTGGCGATGGCGAGCGGCCCCGACATGAGGCGCGTGGCCCTCGTGATCGATGCCCGGGCGGGTGGCTTTCGCGATGGATCCACCAAGGCGCTGGGGAGGCTGCGCCGGGACGTGGGCCGTTTCAACCTGATATTCATGGATGCGTCCGACGACGTCCTCATTCGCAGATTCGACGCCAGCCGCCGGCGTCACCCGTTGGCCACCGACGACCCGGTGGCGTTGGGCATCCAGCGTGAACGCGAGCTCATGCGGCCGTTCCGGGAAGGGGCGGACCTCATCATCGACACGTCGGATCTCTCGGTGCGCCAGCTCAGAAGGAAGGTCGCGGCCTCGTTCGAGGAGGCGTCGCCGACGGGGACGCTCAGGACGACACTGGTCAGCTTCGGCTACAAGTACGGATTGCCGCTCGACGCCGACACCGTGCTGGATGTGCGCTTCCTGCCCAATCCGTTCTGGGTCGACGATCTGCGCGATCTCACGGGGCTCGACGCCGAGGTGCAGAGCTACGTGCTCGGCCAGGACGCAACCTCCACGTTTTTGGAGAAGATCAAAGAGCTGTTCGCGGCGGTGCTCCCCGGCTACCAGAACGAGGGTCGCCACTATCTGACGATAGGGGTCGGGTGCACCGGGGGACGCCACCGTTCGGTCGTGCTCTCGGAGCAGATAGGCGGGTTCATCCGCGCCGAGGGCTTCAAGGCCAAGGTGATCCACCGGGATGTTGACCGGCCTCCGGTTCCCCCATAGATGCGGGTTGTCGGGATCGGAGGGGGTCACGGGCTCGCACAGACGCTCAGGGCCGCACTTCTGTACGCAGACGACGTCGCCGCAGTGGTTGCGATGGCGGACAACGGAGGATCGTCGGGGCGGCTGACGACCGAACTGGGCATCCCTCCTCCTGGAGACGTACGAAATTGCCTGGTTGCCCTGGCGCAGGACGCGGCCACGGCCGAGCTGCTCCAACACCGCTTTCAGGGTGGAGCTCTCACCGGCCACACGGTCGGCAATCTGGTGATCGCGGCTCTGACCGAGCTTCGGGGCGGCTTCGGGCAGGCCGTCGACGCGGCCGGCCGCCTCCTGGCGGTGAAGGGACGGGTGTATCCGGCCACGACCGCGCTCGTGACCCTGCGGGCGCGGGTGCAGGGCGGGGTTATCGAGGGCCAGGTGGCGGTTGGCGAGACCACTGCGCCGATCGAGGCCGTCTTCCTCGAGCCGGTGGGCCCGCCTGCTTACCCGCCCGCGGTGCAGGCGATCCTGGAGGCCGATCAGGTCCTGCTGGGCCCCGGAAGCCTGTACACGAGCCTGATAGCAACCGTGCTGGTGCCCGGCATCAACGCCGCCCTGCGAGGGACCTCGGCGCGCCGCATCTTCGTGTGCAACACCAGGATGCAACCCGGCGAGACGGGTGGGCTCGACGCCGTGGCGCATGTGGGCGCGCTCTTGGATCACTGCGCAGCGCCCTGCATCGACGCCGCCGTCGTCCAGTCACCTGTGCTGGAGGGCGACGGCGTGACCCTGGGCCCGGCCCCGTGGCCGTGGCCCGAGATCGAGCTCATCGAAGCAAATGTGGCCGCGCCCGACGATGGACATGATCCCAAGCGGCTTTCAACCACGCTGGCTGCACTCAGTTAGGGTTCGAGGAAACCGCTTACTACCGAGAAGGGGTCCTGGATCATGGCAACTCGAGTAGGTATCAATGGTTTTGGTCGCATTGGTCGGAACTTCTTTCGCGCCGCCAAAGCGCAAGGCAACGACCTCGAAGTCGTCGGCGTGAACGACATCACCGATCCAGGGTCACTTGCGCATCTGCTCAAGTACGACTCGGTGTTCGGGCGGGTCCAGGAAGAGGTGAAGGTCACCGATGAGGGCTTCTCCTTCGCCGGCAACGATGTCAGGGTCTTCGCCGAGCGCGATCCGGCAAGCCTCCCTTGGGGTGATCTGGGTGTCGACGTCGTAATCGAATCCACCGGTCTGTTCACGAATCGCGATGACGCTGCGAAGCACCTCACCGGCGGTGCGAAGAAGGTCGTGATCTCTGCCCCTGCAAAGCAAGAGGACATCACCATTGTGATGGGCGTGAACGACGATGCATACGACCCGGGGTCTCATGACGTCATCTCGAACGCGTCATGCACCACCAACTGCGTCGTGCCGCTCGTAAAGGTGCTTCACGACAAGTGGGGCATCGAACGCGGGTACATGACCACCTGTCACGCGTATACCGGCGATCAGCGCCTTCAGGACGCTCCGCACAAGGATCCCCGGCGCGCCCGCGCCGCGGCGCTCAACATCATTCCGACCAGCACCGGAGCAGCCAAGGCTGCGGCGCTTGTGATGCCCGAGCTCAAAGGGCGGCTCGACGGAATCTCGCTCAGGGTCCCAACTGCAGACGGTTCGATCACCGACGTAGTGGCCACGCTGGGCTCCGACGTATCGATTGAAGAGGTAAACGACGCGTATCGCGAAGCGGCCGGCTCGGCGCGGATGCAGGGCATTCTCGAGTTCACCGAAGACCCAATCGTGTCTTCGGACATCGTCGGCAACGCTTACTCGTGCATCTTCGATTCGCTCTCGACCATGACCAACGGCAACATGGTCAAGGTGCTGGGGTGGTACGACAACGAGTGGGGATACTCGAACCGTCTGGTTGACCTCACCGCTCTCGTCGCATCCAAGCTCTAGTGCTCCTGCTCGGAAGTAACGCCAGCGTCCAGGGCGGCACTGCGCGGCGAGGGCAAGGCGCGAGGAGGCGTGCGTATCCGTAGGGTACGTGCGCAACGAGAAACGCCGCCATCGTCGACGCAGGGTCGTTCTGGGGCGACGGGACTTACGCACAGGTGCACTAGTCACACGCCCGTTCCCACCACCGTCGATCCCATTGCATGACTGACCCCGGCGGCGCGCCGCTGCCATCGCTCGACGACCTCGACGTCGCCGGACGTCGTGTCCTGGTGCGCTGCGACCTCAACGTCCCGCTCGAGGATGGGCGGATAACAGACGATCTGCGGGTGCGCGCTTCGGTGCCCACCTTGAAGGCGCTCCTGGACAGGGGAGCGCTTCTTGCGGTGTGCTCGCATCTCGGACGCCCCAAGGGCAAGGTGGTCGAGTCGCTGCGACTGGCCCCGGTCGGAGCGCGCCTGGCCGAGCTACTCGGAAGCAACGTCACAGCTCTCGACGCCATCACCGGTGAGCAGGTGGAGGCCGCGTGCGCGTCCGACGATCCCATCCTGCTGCTCGAGAATCTGCGTTTCGATCCGGGCGAGGAAGCCAACGACCCCGCTTTCTCCGGCGCTTTGGCCGGGCTGGCCGACGCCTATGTCGATGACGCGTTCGGCGCCGTCCACCGCTCTCATGCCTCCGTGGTTGGAGTGCCCGAACGGTTCGAGGACAAGGCCGCGGGGCTGCTCCTCGCCGAAGAGGTCGGGGTGCTCGCCCGCCTTCTCCACAGCCCCGACAAGCCCTTCGTTGCCGTTCTGGGAGGGGCGAAGGTGTCGGACAAGCTCGGGGTGCTCGACAACCTGATCGACCGGGTCGACGCGCTGTGCATCGGAGGCGCCATGGCCTTCACCCTTCTGAAGGCGAGGGGGCAGAGTGTGGGCCGCTCCCTGGTCGAGGAGGATCGCATCGGAGAGGTTGGCCAGGTGCTCGAGGCGGCGGGGTCGAAGAAGATCGAGGTTCTGCTGCCGCGCGACGTGGTGGCTGCGGCTTCGCCGGACGGCGACGCAGACTATGCCACGGTGATGCTCGAAGACATCGGCGATCGGATGGGTGTCGACATCGGGCCACAAACTGCACGGCGCTTCGCCGAGGTCATCACCACCGCCCGCACGGTCCTGTGGAACGGGCCCATGGGCATCTTCGAGATCGAGCCCTTTGCCGCGGGCACCAGGGCCGTTGCCCAGGCGCTGGCGCAGGCGACCGACGCCGGAGCATTCACGGTTGCGGGCGGGGGAGACTCGGCCGCGGCCCTTGCCGAGCTGGGCCTCGCCGGAGCGATCTCGCATCTGTCCACGGGCGGAGGCGCGTCGCTCGAGTTTCTGGAGGGCAAGGATCTGCCGGGCGTCGCCGCTCTGAGGAGAACAACCACATGAGGATCACTCTTATCGCCGGCAACTGGAAGATGAACAAGTCACACCTGGAAGCGATGCGGCTCGTGCAGGAGATCGGACATGAGCTCGCCGACGTGAACCCGCAGAAGGTCGAGGTGGTGGTGTGTCCGCCGTTCACGGCACTGCGGACGATCCAAACCCTCATCGACGCCGACCGCTACGAGCTGGTCCTCGGCGCCCAGAACATGTACCTCGCCGAGGAGGGCGCCTTCACCGGAGAGATCTCCGCCGGCATGCTCAAGGCGCTCAACGTGACCTACGTGGTCCTGGGACACTCGGAGCGGCGCGAGATCCTGGGGGAGAGCGATGACGAGGTCAACGCCAAGGTCAAGATGGCGTTCGAGGCGGGGTTGACCCCCCTCATCTGCTGCGGCGAGACGGAGTCCGAGCATGCGGCCGAACAGACGCGCTCGAAGGTCGAACACCAGGTTCAGGCGGCGCTCGCAGGTGTGAGGCCGGACCAGGTGCGCTCTGCGGTGATTGCCTATGAACCCATCTGGGCGATCGGTACCGGACAGACGGCGACCCCTGCGGACGCGCAGGCGACCATTGCCTACATCCGCTCGATGGTCGCAGACATGGTGGGGCCGGATGTCGCCGGCGCCATGCGGCTGCTCTACGGTGGCAGTGTGAAGGCAGGCAACGCCAAAGCCCTGATGTCGCAGTCCGATATCGACGGAGCGCTCGTGGGCGGCGCCTCCCTCGAGGCTGCGGAGTTCAGCTCGATAGTGAAGGCGGTGACATGAGCCCGAGCACCATCTTCTACGTCATCCTCGACGGCCTCGGCGACGATCCGCTGGAGGAGCTCGATGGACGGACGCCGCTCGAGGCGGCTTCCACCCCCAATCTCGACGGGCTGGCGCGCCGTGGTCGAAACGGCTACGTGACGACCGTGGGTGAGGGCATCGCTCCCGAATCGGACATCGCCGTTTTCGCGATCCTGGGATACGACCCGTACAAGCACCACACGGGCCGCGGGCCGATCGAGGCGGTGGGGGCCGGCATGGAGGTCAACGACGGTGACCTCGCCTACCGGGTGAACTTCGCAACCGTCGAACCGGACGGAGACGGCTTCACAATCGTCGATCGCAGGGTCGGACGCGATCTTTCCTCGGAGGAAGCGCACCGGTTGGCCGCAGAGGTCCAGGAGAAGGTGACCCTGGAAGAAGCTTCGTTCGAGTTTCAGGCGACTGTGGGGCACAGGGGCTCACTGGTGGTGCGTTCGGACCGCGGCCCACTTTCGGCTCAGGTGGCCAACTCCGATCCCGCCTACGGGCGGCAGGGGGCTCTGGGAGTGGCCAAGGAGACGTTCGAGAACCGGGTCGTGGAGGTAGCACCGCTCGAAGGCCACGGATCCGACGACGCCGCGCGCCGCTCCGCTCGGCTCACCAATACTTGGCTGCAGAGCTCGCACAGGGTTCTGGCCGCGTCGGAGGTAAACCGGCAGCGGGCGCAGCGAGGTCAGCTCGCCGGCAACTTCATTCTCACCCGCGACGGCGGCGACCACCTCCCCGATCTGGTCCCGTTCAAGGAGGCTTTCGGGCCCCAGATGGGCTGTTTCGTCGAGATGCCGGTCGAGATGGGCATCGCCCGGCT
>JACDDL010000167.1 GCA_013817045.1 Actinomycetota bacterium
GATGTGGCTCGGGCGGGCACACAGCGTCGGACACGCCCGACAGCACCTCAACCTCATCGGCTACGCACTGATGGTGAACTCGTTGACTCTGTTTGAGCACCAACAGCGTCCGCCTTCCTTAGCCTCGGCGGCGTAAAACTCGCATCAAACCCTCCCAGGTTCGAAAAGCAGCCTGGCGCGATCTGCTCCGTATCTGCATCCCTCAGCTAACGCAGAAAGCCCTCGGGAGGCGGTCCCGCTAGACTTGAGCCGACGAAGGGACGAAGCTGGCTTTCGCAAACCGCTTTTCTCCCAACTTTTAGACATGCCCCGCCCTGGTAGCTCAGGGGATAGAGCAACCGCCTCCTAAGCGGTAGGTCGTCGGTTCGATTCCGACCCAGGGCACCTTCCGACCCAGGGCACCTCCCGGCCCGTTACCCTAGGGCCCATGGATACCAAAAATGCACGGGAGCTTCTCGAAGCGGACAGGGTTCGCCTCGAGCGAATCAGGGACGGCGTCTCGGAAGACCAGGGACTGGGGGTCGAGTCTCAACAGGCAAGCCTCTCCGAACTCTCCTCTTACGATCAACACAGCGCCGACATCGCCACGGAGACGTTCGAGCGTGAAAAAGACGAATCGATTCTTGAACAGGTTCAAGGTGAGTTGAACGACATCGACCATGCACTCGCCCGCATCGAGAACGGCACCTATGGCACTTGCGAGGCCTGCGGCAAGCCGATCGGCGATGCGCGCCTCGAGGCGGTTCCCACCGCTCGCTTCTGCGTCGAGGACCAGGCGCGGGCAGAACGCGATTTGCGGCCTCCCAACTAGCAAGTCCAGTCCGGTGACCAGCACAAAGTCCCCCGTATCGTTGCCGAACGGCTTCTCGGCGCGCCCTCCAACCGCAGGCGACGTCGAGACGGTGGTCGGGCTGGTGACGGCATGCGACATAGCAGAGTACGGAGTGCCGGATGTCGATACGGAGGATGTCCTGGCGGCGTGGGCAACGCCGGGTTTCTCTCTGGGCAAGGACAACTTGATCGTAGAAAGCGATGCCGGCGATGCGGTCGGGTATCTCGAGATCTTGTGGGGGCGAGCCGAAGCGGTCGTCCATCCTGACCGGCGAGGACTCGGCCTCGGCGCCTATCTTCTGGCACGCGCAGAGCAGCGAGCTCTCGAACGTGCCTCCTCGAACAAAGCCGAAGTCGGGCTGTCTCAGGTCATCAGCACCACCGACACCGCCGCCACTCGGCTGCTCGACGACGCCGGTTACGCGGCCGGCAAGTTCATCTGGCGAATGACGATCCCTCTCGACGAAGTTATCCCTCCCGTGTGGCCGGATGGCGTGCTCCCGGGAGTGTTCGAATCAGGTGATGAGCAGGACGTGCACACTCTTGTCGAGGAGACCTTCGGCGACAATGCCAATCACGAACCCCAGCCTTTCGAGGAATGGAAGGCCTTCATGATGGAGCGGGAGACATTCGACCCCAACCTGTGGATCGTCGCCCGAGCGGACCGGGAGATAGTCGGAGTTGTCCTCTGTCCCAACTATCCGGACGAAGGTTGGGTGAGACAGCTTTCGGTCAGGCGTTCATGGCGCGGCCGGGGTCTCGGAACCGCGCTGCTGCGTCAGGCCTTTGTGGAGTTTCATCGCCGGGGACGCAAGACCGCAGGCCTCACGGTCGATTCCTATAACAGGTCCGGAGCCAGGGCGCTTTACGAGAGGGCCGGGATGTCTCTTGAACGCGAGTATGTGACCTACATGCGGCGCCTCCGCCCCTGACATGCCCGAGCGGCTACTGATCATCGGTGGAGATGCCGCCGGCATGAGCGCAGCAACCAACGCTCGCCGCCAACTTGGTCCCGACCGGCTTGAGATACTCGCCTTCGAGCGCGGGAACTTCACCTCTTACTCCGCGTGCGGCATTCCATATTACGTCGGCGATGTGGTCGGCGATATCGACCGGCTGATAGCACGAACACCCGAAGAATTCCGAGATCGATCGGCGATCGAGGTCCGCATCGGCCATGAGGTGACCGAGATCGACCTCGACCGGCGGGTGGTCAGGGTACGCGATCTGGCCACGGGAGCCGAGACGCGGGAGGGCTTCGATCAACTCGTCCTTGCCACCGGGGCAGTGCCCAAACGTCCTCAGCTTCCAGGATCCCATGCTCGGGGGATCTACGGAATCCAGGTACTCGACGATGGCACCACCGTCCGTGACGTGCTCGCCAAGGACGAGCCAAAGCATGCTGTGATCGTCGGCGGGGGTTATATCGGACTCGAGATGGCAGAGGCGTTCAAGCTGCGCGGGCTACAGGTTTCCGTGGTCGACAAACACGAGCAGCCCATGTCGACCCTCGACGCCGACATGGGGGCGCTCGTAACCGAAGGTCTGTGTGATCTTGGAATCGACGTCTATCTGAACGAGGCCGTCACTTCATTCGACGCCGATCGCGGCAGGGTGTCCGGGGTCGTCACCGAGCAACGTAGTTTACCGGCCGACATCGTCGTGCTGGGTCTGGGCGCGCGGCCCAATCGGGAGCTTGCCGACAAGGCCGGCATACCGGTAGGGCCCAGCGGTGGTGTGGTGGTCGACCGGCGCATGCGCACCAAGATCGAAGGCGTGTGGGCGGCGGGGGACTGTGCTGAGAAATACCATCGTGTCTCCCGGCGCGCCGTTGCTATTGCGCTTGGCACCCACGCCAACAAAGAAGGCCGCATCGCAGGTATAAACATCGGTGGTGGTTATGCAACCTTTCCCGGCGTTGTGGGAACGGCGGTGACGAAGGTCTGCGGTGTCGAGGTGGCACGTACGGGATTGAAGGAATCGGAGGCCATCGAAGCTGGCTTCGAGCATTTGAGCGTCATCGTCGAATCGACCACACGCGCGGGCTATTACCCGGGCGCCTCACCGATCAAGATCAAACTGGTGGTTGAAAAGCGCTCGGGCAAGTTGTTGGGCGCTCAGATTGTCGGCCGCGAAGAAGCGGCGAAGAGGATCGACGCATTGGCCACCGCACTGTGGAACGAGATGACCGTCGACGAGATGCTCAACCTCGATCTCTCGTATGCCCCTCCGTACTCTCCGGTGTGGGATCCGATTCTCATAGCGGCGCGAAAAGCATGGAGCAAAGTTCAGGAGACGCTCTCGGAATGTTAAAGCCAGCGTCGTGGGTCTAGAACAGGACGAGTTGCTGGGGCTCGCCCTCCACGGGGCGCTCCGTGCAGGTGAGCTGCTGCTCGAGCGCTTCGAGGGGCCCGCAATGGGGGTGAGCTCGAAGTCGACCCACACGGACCTCGTGAGCGACGCTGACCGCAGCTCCGAGGCGCTCCTGATGGAGCTCATCACGAGCGAACGTCCCCGGGACGGCATCTACGCCGAGGAGGGAGGCAAGGGCGCCTCCGAGTCGGGCTTGAGGTGGGTGGTCGACCCGCTGGACGGCACGATCAACTACCTCTTCCGGATACCGATCTGGTCGGTCAGCATTGCCGTCGAGGACCTCCACGGTGGTCTCGTGGGCGTGGTGCACGACCCCAACCGGAACGAGACGTTCACTGCAAGCAGAGGCGGTGGCGCCTACCTGAACGGCGCGCCGATCAAGGTGCGGGAACGGACCGATCCGAGCAAGGCCTTGATCGGGACGGGGTTCTCGTACGACTCACAGGTGCGCGCCGTCCAGGCGCAGGTGCTGACGCGCGTACTCCCGCACGTCCGCGATGTCCGGCGTCCGGGTTCTGCGGCGCTCGACCTGGCGTACGTCGCATGTGGGCGGCTCGACGGCTTCTATGAACACACGATGGAGGCGTACGACAAGGCGGCGGGTGTACTGCTCATCCAGGAAGCTGGGGGAGTGGTCGGCGATCTGGCTGCCCCCTTCGGGTTGACGCCCGGAGTGATAGCCGCGGCTTCGGCACTTCACAAGCAACTCAGCAATTTGGTGCTGGACAAGGAATAGGAGCAAGTTATGGACATTGTCGACCCGGCCATAGACGCGTACCTGAAAGGTTTGGCCGCCTCCGACGACACCGAAGTGCTGCTCGAGATGGAGGCGCTTGCCGAGGAGCGCGGCTTTCCCATCATCGGGCGTCTCTGCGGCGGATTGCTCGAGCTTCTGGCTCGCTCGATCGGGGCCCGGCGCATCTTCGAGATGGGCTCGGGCTTTGGATACTCCGCCTACTGGTTCTCGCGTGCGGTCGGACCTGCAGGTGAAGTCCACCTGACCGATACCGACCCGGCCAACGAGCGCCAGGCCCTCGACTTTCTCGAGCGTGCGGAGCTTCGCGCCCCCGTTCGCTACCATGTGGAAGACGCCTTGGCGGCTCTGGACGCGACCGACGGCACGTTCGACATCGTCTACTGCGACATCGACAAGGCGGGCTACCGCAAGGCGTGGGATGCGGGACGTGCCAGGGTTCGCGTCGGCGGGTTCTACGTCTGCGACAACATGCTGTGGAGCGGCCGGGTGACAGGGCCCATAGACGACGTCGAAACCGAGGTGATCGATGACACCAACAAGGCGATAGCGTCGGATGAGGACTGGCGTTCGGTGATCGTTCCACTTCGTGACGGGGTGGTCGCAGCCCTGCGCCTGCGGTAACGGCTCGGGAGAAATAAAGCCCCCCGCCCGGGTTGTTGCACCAGGTGAAGCGAAAGGAATCTAAGTGGGTCGACCGCATCGTCTAGTGCCACCGGCTGGGCCCGAGCGCCCTGCGCGGCCCGGCACCTGGCGCCGGATCAGAGAGATCTTTGCGCCTTATCGCGCCAAGGTTGTGCTGGTCTCTGTCATCATTCTGATCACCTCGGGTTTGGGCCTGGTCAACCCGCTGCTCATCAAAGTTGTGTTCAACCAGGTCATTCTTGGCCAGGGCCCTGTAGACGAGCGTGTTCGCTCCTTGATCCTGATCACAGCGGTGATGATCGCGGCACCGATCGCTGCAGGGTTGCTGGGGTTGTTGCAGACCTATACCAACAACATTATCGGCCAAAGTGTGATGCAGGACCTGCGGAACTCGCTCTATGAGCATTTGCAGAACATGTCGCTCAAGTTCTTCACCTCGACGCGCACCGGCGAGATCCAGTCACGGCTCACCAACGACGTCGCCGGTATCCAGTCGGTGTTGACCGATACGGCGTCGAGCCTTCTGTCGAACATCACGACCGTCATAACGACCGTTGTCGCAATGGCGTTGCTGAGCTGGCCTCTGACGCTTCTGTCACTCGCAATACTGCCGTTCTTTCTCGTCCTGAGCCGGAAGGTCGGAAGGGTACGCCGTGAGCTCTCGGGCCAATCGCAAGAGTCGCTGGCAGGCCTCACCGCGATCATGCAGGAGACACTCTCGGTCTCCGGCATCCTGCTGTCCAAGGCGTTCGGGCGGCAGGATTTCGAGATCGAGCGTTTCCGCGCCGAGAACCGCAAACTGTCCGAGCTCGAAGTCAGAAAGATCATGGTGGGCAGAGGCTTCTTTGCGCTCGTACAGGTGTTCTTTTCCATAACCCCCGCGTTCGTCTATCTCCTGGGTGGCTGGCTCTTTCTCAACGGACAGGTCGATCGCAGCATCGTAGGCACCATCGTTGCCGTTACCACATTGCAGAGCCGGTTGTTCTTTCCCATGGGGCAGCTGCTCAACGTGAACATCGAGATCCAGACGGGTCTCGCATTGTTCGATCGCATATTCGAATACCTCGATCTGGGACAAGAGATCGTCGACCGCGACGACGCCGTCAGGCTGCCTCCTTCAAAAGTTGTTGGAGAGGTGGTCTTCGATGACGTCTGGTTTCGTTACGAGACTCCGGAGGACCCGGCCGAGCCGGAGCGTCCTTGGACCATTGCCGGCGCCAGCTTCACTGCAAGCCCGGGCGAGCTGGTAGCGCTTGTCGGGCCCTCGGGCGCAGGAAAGACGACGCTCACCTACCTGGCCCCGCGTCTGTACGACGTTGTCGACGGCAGGGTGATGATCGACGGCATCGACGTCCGCGACATCAAGCTCGAATCGCTCGGAGCCATCGTCGGCATGGTGACGCAGGAAACCTATCTATTCCACGCTTCGGTCCGGGACAACCTGAGGTACGGCCACCCGGAGGCGACCGACGAAGCCATCGAGGCTGCAGCGAGGGCGGCGCATATCAACGATCGCATCACCGAGATGCCCGAGGGCCTGGACACGATCGTCGGTGAGCGCGGTTACAAGATGTCGGGGGGCGAGAAACAGCGCCTTGCCATCGCCCGTGTGATCCTGAAGGACCCCCGCATCCTGATCCTGGACGAGGCTACGAGTGCGCTCGATACGCACTCCGAGCGGCTCGTCCAGGAGGCTCTCACGCCCCTGGTCGAGGGACGGACGACCATTGCCATAGCGCACCGGCTGTCGACCATCCTGGCCGCCGACACGATTCTCTACATCGATCGCGGGCGAATCCTCGAGCGCGGCTCTCATTCGGAGCTCCTGGCGCGTGGGGGTGCGTACGCAGCGCTCTACCATGAGCAGTTTTCCGACGGGCGGGTCGAGACGAGATGTGAAGATGGGCTCGTTCTGGCAAGCGGTGACGTGATCCGGGGGGA
>JACDDL010000168.1 GCA_013817045.1 Actinomycetota bacterium
CCGAAAGATCGTTATCTAGAGTCCTTCGACAAGATCCGTCGAATCCAGAGATACATGGTGTCTTCGGCTCTGATGCGAGAGGTGCCGACGATCGAGCATTGTGACGATGTCGACGCAACGCTTTCCAAGATCATCGACCACGTACTTACCAGAGCTCTTAAGACAGTGGAGCAAGGAACTCGGGCGGGATCGGAAGAGCCGGTACGTCCGGCAGCCGAACCACTAAGCTTGGGAGGAAGGCAGGAAGATATTGCACATGAAAGCATTTCGTGAAGCACACATCAGGGGCGCCCTGTCGCCTGACGATTACAAGGCGACAGGAATGAATGACCCCCATCTATTCATCCTTTGGGAGGGGTTTCGGACGGCAACCGCCGAAGCTTCTCCCTCGATGCAGGAGGCATAAGTGGCCGACACGTTGGACCGCTCGATCTTGGAATCCAAGGCCGTTGTCGAGCTCAAGCAGATCGCCAAATCACTTGACTTGAAGGTCGGCGGGCTGAAGAAGGCGGAGATCGTCAACATGATCGCCAGCACCGGCAACGGAAAGAGCTCCCCACCCAACCCGGCGGTGCAAGAAGTCCTTCCCGAAAGGGAGGCTTCCCCCGCGCAAAGCGCGACTACATCGCAGCAGCCCGCCCCGGCGGGTGAGCCCCGGCGCGAGATTGCTCCACCGCTCGAAGTCGCCGTCGCAGGTGAGGGGACCCAGCCGGCGGTGGAACCAACCGCTGCGAGCAACGGGAGTGGCGCCAACCCTTCACCCGGCAGGGTGGATAACAGTGCAACGGACGAAAACGATACCAGTGGCGATCGTCAGCAGAGACGTCGCCCTCAAGGAAGGGATACACGCTTGCGGCCTCGTGAGAAAGCCGACCAGCGCGACAGCAAAGGAAGAAGACGCCGTCGGGGCCGCGGAAGCGGGGGCGGTGGGGGCGGTGCAATTCCCGCCTACGTGCGCGATGAACGATGGGAAGATCTCGAGGCCGAGGATGACGCCTCGGCGGAGATCAGGACGGGCATCCTCGACCTCCTTCCGGAGGGCTACGGGTTCCTCAGGACGAGTGGATATCTCCCCGGGGACCGAGATGTGTACGTCTCGGTTTCACAGGTGCGGCGATTCCACCTCCGCAAAGGCGATGAGATCATGGGATCGGTCAGGTCCCCGAAGGAGTCCGAGAAGTACCAGGCGTTGCTGAAGATCCGAAAGATCAACGGCGATGAGCCGGAGGCGGCGCAGCGCCGGCCGCGGTTCGCAGATCTCACTCCCTTGTACCCACAGGATCGGCTGACGCTCGAGCAGCTCGAGCAGCCACGCCTCATAACCCCGCGCATCATCGATCTCATTGCCCCCATTGGGAAGGGGCAGCGCGGCATGATCGTCAGCCCGCCCAAAGCCGGCAAGACGACCGTCATGAAGGAGATAGCGAACGCCGTCCGCACGAACAACCCGGAAACGCATCTGATCGTCCTTCTGGTGGACGAACGGCCCGAAGAGGTCACCGATATGCAGCGCTCGGTGGATGGAGAGGTCATCTACTCGACCTTCGACCGACCCTCGGACGACCACATCCAGGTGACCGAGCTGACGCTCGAACGAGCCAAGCGGTTGGTCGAGATGGGCCGGGATGTCATGATCCTGCTCGACGGAATAACCCGTCTCTCCCGGGCATACAACCTTGCAACCCCAGCCTCCGGGCGTATCTTGTCCGGCGGTGTCGATTCGACCGCCCTCTATCCACCAAAGCGGTTCTTCGGAGCGGCGCGCAATATCGAGTTTGGTGGTTCGTTGACCATCCTTGCTACAGCGTTGGTCGAGACAGGATCGCGAATGGACGAGGTCATCTTCGAGGAGTTCAAGGGCACAGGTAACTGGGAGCTGAAGCTGGACCGCAGGATGTCCGAGAAGCGCATATTCCCGGCCATCGACATCCAGGCTTCTGGGACGCGCAAAGAGGAGCTGCTCCTTACGCCCGAGGAGCTCCAGCTGGTTTGGCGGCTGCGGCGTGTCCTGCACGCTCTTGCCGACGGAGGAGCCCTCGAGCTGCTGATCGACAAGATGAAGGCGACTCTGGGCAACGTGCAGTTCCTGCGTGAGATCGCCAAGGCGCCCGTCAAGGGGGATTAATTCTTGCTGGGTTTAGGTTGGCCTGAATGGTTGACCATCGTCGGACTCGTGGGCGGCTTGATCGCCACCTTCAAGATAATGGCCCGGGCTTCGGTCGCCTACGACAGAGCACGCAAAGCCAGAGAGCAGCGAGAGGAAGAACTATGAAACAGGGAATACATCCAGACTACGTGCAGACACGGGTGACTTGCTCGTGTGGCAACAACTTCGTGACCAGATCGACGCAGCCGGAGATGCACGTCGAGCTGTGCAACAAGTGCCACCCCTTTTACACCGGCAAGCAGAAGCTCGTCGACACCGGGGGCCGTGTCGAGCGCTTTCAGAAGAAGTATGCGAAGAAAGGAACTCAGGCTCGCGCCGCCACGCCGGGCGCCGAGCAGAGTTAGGTGGGCCATCCGGCTCCTACCAAGAAACCGTCCATCGGCGGACAGGCTGTGATGGAGGGTGTGATGATGCGGGGCCCGGCGTCGTGGGCGGTTGCCTGCCGCAAGCCCGATAGCACCATTGCAGTCGAGTCACACCCCCTTCCCACCCTTGCCCAACGTCATTCGTGGCTCAAGTGGCCGCTCCTGCGGGGGTGCCTGGTGCTCGGCGAGTCCCTTGCTATCGGCCTCAAGGCACTGATGATCTCAGCGAGCTTTGCGCTTGAGGACGAAGATGAAGAGGAACAGCTCTCGGATCGGCAGCTCGGCTGGACCATGGGCATTTCCATGGTGGTGTTTTCACTCATCTTCATCATGCTGCCGGTCTTCGGGACACGCCTGGTCGAGTCCTTTGTCGGGAACCTATCGAGGGAACGACCACTTCTGTTCAACCTCATCGAAGGTGCGTTGCGGCTTGGCATATTCGTCGGGTATCTGCTGCTCATCAGCCGCTTCAAGGACGTCCGGCGCGTCTTCCAGTATCACGGCGCCGAGCACAAGACCATCTACGCGTATGAGAATGGTGATCCGTTGATCCCGCGTGAGATCGATGACAACTACTCCACCCTGCACGTGCGTTGCGGAACCAATTTTCTGTTCATCGTGCTGTTCCTGACGATCGTTGCGCACTTCTTCATTGATCTCGTGGTTACGGGGGGCTTCCTTCTGAGGATCGGCGCGCGCTTGCTTGCGATCCCGGTCCTGGCCGGAATCTCCTACGAAGCCATAAAGCTGGCCTCCAGGAATGAACGCTCGCTGGTGTTTCGGATCTCGATGCTGCCCGGGCTGGCCCTCCAGAGGATCACCACGAAGCCACCGTCGCTCGACCAGATAGAGGTGGCGATCGCGGCGATGCAGGCTGTGGCTTTGCCCACGGAGCCGCAAGAGGGCGCGACGGATACTCCGGTCGCCTGACCGAGAGATCGAGGACGCTTAGATCCGGCACGGTATCCTTCAGAAGGTTCCCTTTTTGACCGCCCTGCCGACTGCGGAGGCATTCAGTGGAGCTCCCACAGGCTCGTCTCGAAACTATGGAGGCCAGGTTCGAGCAGATCGAAAGACTGCTGTCCGACCCGGCAATCGCGGCGCGCCCAAATGATCTGCGCTCCTTGGGCAAGGAGCACTCGGACCTCAAGGGCACGATCGAGGCTTGGCGCCGCTATCGTATAATCGCCGACGACCTCCGGGAGGCAAAGGCAATGCTTCGTGGCTCACAGGGCGAAGAGCGTGCCTACGTCGAGCAGGAGATTGCCTCGAACGCCCGCACTCACAACGAGCTCCAGGAACAGATCGCGGCCGCCCTTGTGCCCAAGGATCCGAACGATGATCGAGACGTCATCGTGGAGGTCCGCGCCGGGGCCGGAGGCGAGGAGGCGGGGCTGTTTGCGACCGAGCTATTTCGCATGTATCAGCGTTATGCCGAGACCAAGGGATGGAAGAGTGAGGTTCTCTCCTCGAGCACGAGTGGTGTTGGGGGATTCAAAGAGGTGACCTTTGCCATCAAAGGACGGGGAGCGTATTCACGACTGAAGCACGAAGCCGGGGTTCATCGTGTCCAGCGCGTGCCCCAGACCGAATCGAGCGGGCGGATCCACACGTCGGCGGCTGCGGTGGTGGTTCTGCCCGAGGCCGAGGAGGTGGAAGTCGAGATCGATCCGAACGACCTCAAGATCGACGTCTATCGCTCGACCGGCCCCGGAGGTCAGTCGGTGAACACGACGGACTCAGCCGTGCGGATCAAACACCTTCCGTCCGGCGTGGAGGTTGCCGTCCAGGACGAGAAATCGCAGCTGCAGAACAAGGCCAAGGCCCTGCGGATTCTGAGGGCACGCCTGCTTCAGGCGAAGCAGGAGGCGCAGGACCAAGCCATGTCTCAGGAGCGGCGTTCGCAGGTTCGCACAGCGGATCGTTCAGAGCGCATCCGGACCTACAACTTCAACGAGAACCGAGTGACCGATCACAGAATCGGATACACGGTGCACCGGCTGGGAGAGATCCTCGAGGGCGACCTCGACGACCTCGTTGACGCGTTGGCGGCCAGCGAACGCACGGAGACGCTGGTCGGTCCGGCCTCCTGAGCACCATTCGTGGATTGGTCGCCCGGGTGAGGCAGGCACTTGCGGACGCCGGGATCGAATCGGCGGAGCGCGAGGCCCGGTGGCTGGTCGAGGCAGGGACCGGGCGGGCGTGGACCGACTTGATCGCCGGCTCCGGCGGGATCGAGGTGGCGCAAGAGCAGCGCACCCTCGACCTCACTCACAGGCGGGCCCTCGGTGAGCCCCTCCAGTACCTCACCGGGGTCGCAGGATTCCGTCATCTCGATGTGGCGGTTGGGCCCGGGGTGTTCATCCCGCGCCCCGAGACGGAGCAGGTCGTCGACCGGGCGCTGGCGCGCCTCCCCCGGGGTGGGATCGCCGTCGACATCGGCACGGGGAGCGGTGCGATCGCGCTCGCGATTTCGCAGGAGAGGCCCGACGCCGATGTGTGGGCCACCGAGATAAGCCTTGAAGCGTCTTCGTGGGCGAAGAAGAATGTGTCCGCTCTGAACAGCGCCGTCCATCTGGTATCGGGCGACATCTTCGAAGGACTGCCCTCATCTCTGAGAAGGCGGTTCGATCTTGTGGTTTCCAACCCTCCTTACATTCAGAGCGCCGAAGCCGAACGACTGCCCGACGTTGTGAAGGACCACGAACCCGGGATCGCTCTTTTTACGGGCGGCGACGGTCTCGGAGTCGTCCGGCGGATTGCGTCCGAAGCGAGGGACTGGCTCAGAGAGGGAGGTTGGCTCGTGCTCGAGATAGGGGCCACCCAGGGGGATCAGGCGGTGGCCCTGGTGGAGGGGTTTGGATACGCCGAAGTCTCGGTGGAGAAGGATCTCGCAGGCCGGGAACGAATCGTCGAGGTCCGCCGCTGAGCTCCATGAGGCCTGCGTTGCAGGCACTCAGGCGGGGGCGCCCGATCGTGCTGCCCACGGACACGGTTTACGGAATCGGGGTCATGCCCGCGGTTCCCGGCGCGGTGGAGCTTCTCTTTCGAGCCAAGAGCCGGCCCACTTCCAATCCACTGCCCGTTCTGGGTGAGAGCGCCGAGGCCCTGGCCGGTGTCGCCTGTCTCGACCGGGCGGCGATGGAGCTCGCACAGAGATTCTGGCCCGGCCCGCTCACCTTGGTGCTCCGGCGCGCCGAGGGCTGGGCCCACGACCTCGGAGGCACCGACCGAGCTACCGTCGCCGTGCGGGTTCCGTCATGCGGGATTGCCCGGAGGCTGCTCGCGCAGTCGGGCCCTTTGGCGGTGTCGAGCGCCAACCGGTCCGGCGGTGCCCCGGCGACGACCGTTGCCGAGGCCCGGAAGGCGCTGGGGCGCTCTGTCGAGGTGTACATCGACGGCGGGCACAGGTCCGGTGCGCCCTCGACCGTGCTCTCACTGGTCGGCGCGCCGGTGGTTCTCCGAGAGGGAACGATCCCTGCCTCCGACCTCCGGAGGTAAACCGAAGCGCAAAGTGTGGTCGAAAATGGCCGCTGAGCGTACGTTTTCGACCAAAGTTTCCGGGAGGCCGGGTTGCAGTCGACAGGGTCAAGCACACAGAACGGGCGGGGCGCACTGAGGAAGAGCATGCTCGCCTCACTGCGCGGCCATTGGAACGAAAGCGCAGGCTACCAGCGCTTCGTTTACGGCGTGGGGGTTCTCTTCTTACTGAGCGGGATCTGCCACACTGCCGTGTTCTGGATGGATAGAGGATCATGGAGCGGACCTGTCTCATGGCGCAAACCCATTTCGTTCTCTTTCTCCTTCGCCCTCATCTCTTTCTCCCTCGCCTTGGTGCTGTCGTTCCTGCCGAGACGAGCGGTGTGGGGTTGGATCGTGATGAGTGTTTACGGTGGTGCGAGTGTCGTCGAGACAGCATTGATTGCGATGCAGACATGGCGGGGCGCCGCATCCCACTTCAACTCCGAAACCGGGTTCGACGAATTGGTCTT
>JACDDL010000169.1 GCA_013817045.1 Actinomycetota bacterium
ATCCTGGGAGCCTTCGTCAGGCTGCCTCATCTCCTCCCTTTGCGCGCACTCAACCTGACGCTCACTTCTTAGGGCCTCTGACCTGCACAGATACAACTCCCGTACAACTCTGGGAGGCCATTTGGATGCCCCTTTCCGCCCCCGAACACCCGCCGCAACACCCCACCAGAACATCATCGCGACACGGCCACCTGTTGCGGTTGGTGCCAGTGTTGAAAATGTGGGCCTAAACTGGACAAAGGTACGAACAGATTTTCGGATTACGGAGGTATCAAGTTGGCAGTACCGGAAACACCAGACAAACAGTTGAAGGTCGCTGTGGACCCCTCGGTGCACCGCGCCACCAAGATGCTGGCCGTATCTAGGGGCGTCACCATGTCCGCCCTCGTCCAAGGACTCCTCAAGGAAGCCCTGGAGAAGGTGCCCGACCCCCGATGAGTGCCCAACCCATGGCCCCTGTAACGGCCACTGAACCCATGGCCTCCCCGCGCCGTTGCCGGGCTCACTCATCCCAGACGGGGCAGCCCTGCCGTGCCACAGCCGTCCGAGGAGCGACAGTGTGCATCGCCCATGGCGCAGCCGCACCGGCCGTCAAGGCAAAGGCAGCGGAACGTGTGCAACGCCAGAAGGCAGGGGCGCGCCTGATGGCCATGGGGATCGAGGTTGGCCCCGCCGATCCGCTCGAGGTTCTGCAGAAGCGCCTTGCCGAGGCAGACGCCATTACCGACGCGGCAGCGGAGCTTGTCAGCGAGTTGGACGACATAGCCCCGGCCAATCACCACGGAGATCGCAAGCCCGACGCCCTCGTCAAGATTCAGGGTGAGTGGTTCGACCGCACGGCGCGCCTGGCGAAGCTTGGCCTGGACAACGGGTTAGCGAAGAAGGCCCTCGAGCGCTTGTCTCGGATCGGTGAAACTCAAGCCGCCGAGATGGTGGAGGCATTCACCGCGGCCATAAATGACCCCGACGTGAACATGACGCCCGAGCAGAAGGCGGCGGCCAAGAAGGCCGCGGCGCGCCACTTAAGAGCCCAAGCCCCCGAGTAGAGGAGCCACACATGAAACGACTGCAGTACGCACCAGGCATCTCGTACGGAAGCAAGAGCACTTTGTCCGTTATCGGCCAACCAGTTGTGGGCCGAGGTGCCCAGTCCCTCGGCCACATCAAGGAGGAGGCATCAACCTTGAAGAAGTCCAGCACCATGAGCACCCTGAGCGCCGGCGAGATCGCCAACCGCGTCAGTGCGGCGGTGAAGGAAGGCCGGATCAAGGCCAACGAGGCGGACAGTTGGACGGATCGGCTTGCCGAGAATCCGGGCTATGCCGACTTGCTAGAGCAACTCGCCGCCGTCCCTGGCCTGAACGATCAGCCGACGAGCCTCTCCGCTGTTTCCGTCCCGAGCTACAGCAACCTCTCGGCGGGCGACTATCGCCAACATCTCCCCGCCAACGCTCCGAAACTGTTTGATAACGGAGACCTTCCCGTCATGACCGCGAGCGGCATTGACGTTGATCTTCTCCGGCAAGTCCCGTGGCAGGCGCGCCCCGCCGTCGCACGGCAAAGACTTACGCCGAGGCCCATGAGCTGGTGACGAAGTATTCGGGCGAGCTCGGCCAAGTGCAGGCAGACTTCGACGCAGTCTCCGGTGGGGACCTGTTCGGGGACGTGATGGATTACGAAGACAGGCTCGAGGCTTGGGGTACCTTCGATGCCACGGATGCTGAGGCACGGCAACTCACCGGCGGCCCCAGCGAGCTCATCAAGAAACAGTGGGCTCAGTTCGCCAAAGTCGTCAAGTCCCGCAAGAACCAGGGAAACCCCGGCGACCACTTCCCATACGACACTGATCCGCTCAACGTGTTCAGCAAGCGCAATGGCAACTACAAGCGATTTGGCGGCAAGTAGGTGAGGCGCGGCGAGCCCCTTTGCTACCCAAAGGGAGTGAGCACGAAAGAAGGCACGTCAACAGGCGCGGGTTGGCGTGATCCAGACGGCCGGCGTTGGGTGCACATCTTCGATGGCGACGACTGGTTTTCTATCGACGAGAAGTTCGTGCCCGAAGTGCTTTCGCAGGGCTGGAAGGACCTACTCGCTGACTGGGACACCCACGCCGAGTGAACAAGATTCCTTGCATCATCTGTAGCCGGCCAGACCGTGAAGCCATCGACCACGCCATCGCCCGAGGCCAGAGTTTGCGGGAAGTGGGCAATCGTTTCGGAATCCAGCACACCGCCGTGTTCCGTCACAAGCGCGACCACACCCCGCACGAGATAGCAACCCTGGGCGGCGCGCACAAGGTGCAGGATCGTGGCACGGCTCTGGCGCGCCTAGAGTCTCTCTATACAACCGCCGAGAAACTCCTTAAGAAGGCGCTCAAGAACGACACCTCGGTAAATGGACAAGTGCAAGTTGTCAAAGAGGTGCGCAGTTGTCTCGAGTTAATCGCCAAGATGACGGGGGAACTGAACGAACGGCCCCAAACAGTCAATCTCATGTTGGCTCCCGAGTGGCTCAGTGTGCGCGCCGCCCTATTCGAGGCACTGATTCCCTACCCGAATGCGTTGGAAGCCGTAGCGGGCCGCTTAGGTGCCTTGAAGGACAAACCAAAAGAGCTCGTCCGGTGACGACACTCGAGGCTACTAACCCCCTGGCCCTGGACCTCGCCCGCGCCCTCGATCCCGTCACGCTTGCAAACAAGATCGGGTTAGAGCCCGAGCCATGGCAAGAACAAGTCCTCCGCTCCCGTTACCCCCGCATCCTCCTCAACTGTCACCGACAAGCGGGTAAGTCCACCATTGCCGGGCTACTAGCGGTGCACGTGGCGCTCTATCAACCGGGCTCCCTGATCCTGTTGCTATCACCCGCGCAGAGACAATCCCAAGAGCTATTCAAAAAAGCCATACATGCGTACCGAGCCCTCGGCCGGCCAGTCCCTCCGGAAACAGAGAACAGATTGGCGCTCGAGCTTGAGAACGGCTCCCGGATCGTCTCCCTACCTGGCCAGGAAGCAACCGTAAGGTCCTTTTCCAATGTCCGCTTGCTTGTCGTCGACGAGGCCGCCCGCGTTCCCGATGAGTTGTATTTCTCGGTGCGGCCAATGCTGGCAGTCAGCAAAGGCCGGCTGGTTGCGATGTCTACGCCGTTCGGCCGGCGCGGCTGGTGGTACGACGCGCATCGAGGCGAAGCCGAGTGGGAGCGTTACGAGATACCGGCCACCGACTGCTCGAGAATCTCTCAAGCATTCCTCGATGAGGAGAAGGCGACGTTGGGCGAGTGGTGGTTCAACCAGGAGTATTTGTGCGAGTTCATGGACGCGGCCACCAGCGCATTCGCCCTCGAGGACATCGAGCGCATGTTCACCGAGGAGGTGGAACCGTGGACGTTGTCGTCGGCCTGGACGTAGGCCAGAAACGCGACCCCACCGCCATAGCGGTTGCCGAAGTGGGCCAACGGGAAACGGCGCGCACGTCTTACGGGCTGACGCGTCCCGAGTCTGTGTTCACCATCCGCTCCCTGGGGCGACTCCCGTTGGGAACCGGCTACCCCATGGTTATCCACCGAGTAGCAGAGGTGATGGTGAAGATAAAGGCCATTGATCCGTACAACACCCCTGAGCTGGTTGTAGATGCCACTGGCGTCGGTATGCCCGTGTTTGATGAGCTCAGACGCTCGCTAAGTGATCTCTGCCGGGTGGTGCCGGCCACGTTCGTAGCCGGAGGCCGGTTCGCCTACGAGGACGGCGGCATCAAGCTGGGCAAGGGTTTCCTGGTGAGCCGCTTACAGGCCCTGATTCAAGGCGAGCGCATCCGATTGCCCGAGACGGACCAGGCCAAGGCCCTGGCCAAGGAGTTAACCGATTACGAGATACGCGTGGATGAGAGCGCCAAGATGACCGCCGGCGCATTCAAGACAGGCGCGCACGATGACCTCGCAACCGCCTTGGGTTTGGCCGTGCTGCAGGACAAGACACCCGGCCGCTTTTTCATCGTCGAGAACGACCCCGATGAAGTGGCCGCCCTCGACAACGCGGTGGGCGTCGACTGTTCGCTCAACCTCCTCGACCCTTCTGTCACGGGGTTCTGATGCCGAACCCCGAGATATCACAGCACAACCTAGGACCTCGAGACCTAGGCGGCACGGGGCGGTTTTTGCACGAGGCGGACGGTACCGACCTCGAGCGCCTCAGCCGCCGCAAACGTCTTGCCCTGGTGCTTCGCTTTTACTCTGATCAACTGAACGAGCAGGGAGCGTTCATGGGCGCAAACCTCATCCGCCATGCAGCGAAGGAGCTCGAAGATGCCTGACTACAAAGATCTGGAGCTCCCCGGCGCTGTCGACATTCCTTGGCGTGTGCCGAAGCCGAGGCCCGTTGCCCCGTGGTGCAGGGGGGAGAGCAAAGGCCCCTGGTGGGTGAAGTGCGAGCCGTTGCCGCCGTTGTGGTGCCGCGGTGACTGGGACTACTCCCCATTCTGGGTGCACAAGCAGAAGGCGCGGCCGAGGTACCGATAACCTTGGTGCAGGCGCGCCGGCCGTCGTTTTGATCGGGCGACACCCCGCGCCTGCACCGCCCCCGTGGTGGGGAGGCGTTCGCTGGAAAGAAGCCCCGGCTGAGCGTCTCCCCACCGCCTTCCGCGTACAACTCCGCGTACAACAAACTAGACACAACTGCGTTGTACGAACTGGTATCAACCTGCTTAACAACCACGGAGGGCAGTGCATAAGTCCTGCTCAGAGGGCATGGCCTTACACAGTCCTGCACCTGCTTGCATAGGGCACCGCGGACTTTTAATCCGGTTGGCAGGGTTCGAGTCCCTGGCGGCCCACCAGTGGTTCGTCGCGCAAGTAGCGCCTGCACCGAGAGCGTCCCGGCGCGCCGAGGGCAAGGCGCGAGGAGTCGAGCGTACCTGGAGGTACGTGAGCGACAAGACACGCAGCCGTCGGCGATGCAGGGGCGCTCGAATGCGTCGGTAATTTGCGCGCCGAGGCAGTAGTGACGCGTTTGTAATTCGTGTTGATCGACGCCCTAGGCGGGTTATACTCTGGGTATGAAGACAGCCGTGTCGATCCCCGATGAACTCTTCAGCAGAGCCGATGAGATGGCTCGCAAGACCGGTAAGTCTCGCAGTCAACTCTATCAAGAGGCATTGTCCGAATATCTGCTCCGTCGAGACCCTGGGGCCGTAACCCAGGCCATGGACGAGGCCCTGACGGACATCGATCCACGGCCCGATGCGTGGGTGGTCGAAGCCGGCCGCCAAACGCTCCAACGCAGCGAGTGGTAGTCGCCCAAGGCGACATCTTCTGGGCCTCGTTGCCCGATCCAGTGGGCTCAGGTCCAGGGTTCGCACGGCCTGTCGTGATCGTTCAGGGTGATGCTTTGAACGCGAGTCGTCTCGCGACGGTCGTCGTTGTGCCTCTAACGAGCAATCTGCGGTGGGCCTCGGCTCCCGGCAATGTGCTCCTAAAGCGTCGGCGAACGGGCCTTGCAGAGGATTCCGTGGCGAACGTCTCGCAGATCGTGGCCGTGGATCGAGATGTTTTCTCGGAGCACGCCGGAAGGTTGTCGAGGGCACAGCTCGAACTCATCTTGGGCGGGATCGATGTCGTCCTTGGCCGAGCTGGATAGAGTCGGTCGACAACTGCTCTCGGTTCGCGCACCAGTCAATCAGCTCCACCGCGCGAACCAACATGTGCATGCATCGCGGTACCGACTGTCCCGTCGGCGCTAGGTCGATAGGATCGGTACTCCGTACAAGCCGATTCGAGAGTCTCTGGTGACAATCGTCAGCCGCTCGGCCATCGCCTGCGCGACGAGCATTCGATCAAAGGGATCGTCGTGATGTCGTTGCAGGGTTCCTGCTGCATACGCGTGACCGACGGATATCGATAAGGGCTCAAAGTTATTCAGCTCGATCTGGCGTTCGAGGTCCGAGGGTGCATCGAGTTTCCCAAGAGCCTGCTTGATCGAGATCTCCCAGGCAGTGGCCGCGCTTACGAGTACAGCGGATCCTGGATCGGCGATCGCAGTGGTTGCTTCCTCGGAGAGCGCCGGGTCGTTCGCGAGCCACCAGAGGAGAGCGTGGGCGTCGAGCAATAGGCTCATGCATTCTCACCGCGGAACGCGGCGGCGAGTTCGGCAGGCAAGTCGTCGAAGTCCGAAGCGATCGTGACCCGCCCCTTCCAGGCACCAGGAGATCGAGGGCCGGACGCCTTCGGGTACGGGACGAGCTTGGCGACGGGTTTCCCAGCTTTTCCTATGACGATCTCCTCGCCTCGCGACACGCGCTCCACCAACCGAGAAAACTGGGTCTTGGCTTCGTGGATGTTGACCAGCATGCTCTGACTCCCCCCTAATGGGACTTTGGACTTAGTCGGACTTAGTCGGACTTAGTCTAAATCATCATCGATACTACGGTCAACCCTCGTCGGGATTCGGCACCCCGCCCGGGCTCAGGCAGCGGTGCCCATTCGGATCGCTTGCCAGGTGGTAAAGAGAGTGGACCGCGGAAACCGTTG
>JACDDL010000170.1 GCA_013817045.1 Actinomycetota bacterium
TGCTGCTTGCCCCCGGCTCCTACCCGCGCGACCTGCCGTTCATCTCCGCCGACGGCGACAAAGTCCACAACTCGAACTACGGGCTCATTGCCGACGACATCCCGTCCTCGATCATTATTGTGGGCGGTAACTACATCGGCCTCGAGTTCGCCAGCGTCTACAGGTCGTTCGGCGCCGAGGTGCATGTGGTCGAGATGCTCGATCGCATTGCGCCCGCTGAGGATCTCGAGGTCTCGAAGGCGTTGCTCAAAGCGCTCAGGTCCCGGGGGATCGAGTTCCACCTCGGTGTTTCGGTGACGGGCGCCGAAACGACTGACTCGGGCGTCGAGATCGCCATCTCGAAAGACGGCGAGGACGGCGAGGACGAGAAGCTCACCGGGGACCGCATGTTGGTGGCGGTCGGACGGGGCCCGCGCACCGAGGGGATTGGTCTGGAGGAGGCCGGGATCAAGCTCGAGAAGGGCTTCATCTCGGTGGATGAGACCTTCAAGACGAGTGTGGAGGGGGTCTATGCCATCGGCGATGCGATCACCGTTCCCGACGCCAACTGGGGCCCCCATCCGCAGCTTGCCCACGTCGCCTTCATCGAGGGCCAGAACGTCGCCGAGCGCCTGGCGGGGCAGAACCCTCCACCCGTCGACTACCGCAACATCGCTCACTGCATCTACTGCCAGCCCGAGGTCGCATCGGTCGGGCTGACCGAGCAGAAGGCGGAGGAGATGGGAATGGATGTGGTCGCCAAGCAGTATCAGTTCTCCGCCAACGCCCGCGCACAGATGCTCGGAGGCGGCCAGGGGTTCGTCAAGACCGTCGCCCAGGAGGACGGAGCGGTCGTGGGCGTTCACATCGTCGGCCCCCGCGCCTCGGACCTGATCTCCGAGGCGATGCTCGTGACCTCATGGGAGGCCTATCCCGCAGAGCTCGTCGAGATCATCCATCCGCACCCCACCCTGTCGGAGGCTATAGGGGAGACCTTCATGGAGCTGGCCGGCAAACCGTTGCACGGCTCCCCATAGTTTGGTCGAAAAGTGTCGTGGAGCGAACATTCTCGACCAGAGAAGTGGGCCTGCGTAGTTTGGTCGAAAAGTGTCGTGGAGCGAACATTCTCGACCAGAGAAGTGGGTTTGCCCGGAGGTGCCGGGCCGTTGCGGGACGGGTAATCTGAGTGGAGCTTCCTGAGGTCCTGCAAGCTCACGGGCATCAGATGTTCGTCTAAGGGAGGACTTACCGCATGCCAGAGGTCAAGATGCCGCAACTCGGCGAATCGGTGGTCGAGGGGACCGTCACCAAGTGGCTGAAAAGCGAGGGTGACACAGTCGACGAGGACGAGCTCCTCGTCGAGATCTCCACCGACAAGGTGGATTCCGAAGTCCCTTCAACGGCTTCGGGCGTGTTGCAGAAGATTCTCGTCCAGGAGGGCGATACCGCCAAGGTGGGAGACGCCATCGCAGTCGTGGGCGAGGACGGCCAGGACACCGGGCAGGGTGACGGCGAGCCCGAGTCCTCAGAGGAAGAAGAGGGTGGAGGGGCGCCCGAGGGCCAGCAGCAGGAGCGCGCCGAGGACACCCAGGACGATGGCGATGGACAGGAGCAGGGCGCCGAGCAGGAAGCCGCCGAGGCCAAGGCCGAACAAGCCGAGGGCGAAGGGGCCGAAGGCGAAGGGGCCGAGGACGCAGAGGGCGGCGAACCCGAAGAGGCCCAGGAGTCCGCCGGGGGCAAGGCTGAAGGAGACCAACCCCAGTCCGCCGACGAAGCCGACGAAGAAGAAGGCTCCGACGAGGCCGCGCCGGAGGAGCAGCCCTCCGCCGAAACCCAGGAGGCCGATCAGGAGGACTCGGGCGGCGCGTCACAGCCGTCCGGAGACGGGGCGGGCGATACCTCCAAACGCCGGATCATCTCGCCTCTGGTGAGGCGCCTCGCCGACGAGCACAGCGTCGACCTCGAAGGGGTCGAGGGAACCGGGACCGGCGGGCGCATCCGCAAGCAGGATGTCCTGCAGGCGGCCGAGCAGCAGACCCAGGGGGAGCAGGGACAGGCCGAGCCCGCTGCGCAGGAGGAGGCCGGGGACGAAGCAGCAAAGGATCAGGACGCCGGCTCGACCCAGCCGGAGCAGGGGGGCGAGCGCGAAGAGCTGGTGCCGTGGAGCAACATCCGGCGCCGGACCGCCGAGCACATGGTGGCCTCCCATCTTGAAACCGCGCGCGCCTGGAACGCAGTCGAGGTCGACTGGACCCGGGCCGTCGAGACGCGCGAGAAGGCCAAGGCGGCCTTCAAGGAGCGCGAGGGGTTCAATCTCACCTACATGCCGTTCCTCGCTCGTGCGGTGTGCGAGACCCTCCTCGAGATGCCCGAGGTGAATGCGGCCTTCGACGGGGACAACAAAGCCAACCTCATACGGCACTACGTCAACCTGGGAGTCGCGGTTGCCCTCGAAGGCGGCGGTCTCATCGTCCCCGTGGTCAAGGGGGCGGACGAAAAGAATCTGGTGGGGCTGGCCCGGGGCATCTCGGATGTTGCACAGAGAGCGCGCACGAAAAAGGTCACGCCCGACGATCTCACCGGGGGGACCTTCACCATCACCAACCCCGGTCCCTTTGGCTCGATCGTGTCGGTGCCGATCATTCCGCGGGGGCAGGCGGCCATCCTCGGCTTCGAGGCGATCACCAAGCGCGTGGTTGTAACCGAGGACGACGCCATCGCCATCCGCAGCATTGGGTTCCTCACGATGTCGTGGGACCACCGCATCATCGACGGGGCCGAGGCCGCACGGTTCCTGGCGCGCCTGCGTGAGCGCATCCAATCCACCGACTTTGCAGGGGATCTGGCGCAGTATCTATAGATGACCCTCGAAGAGCAGCAGCCGAGCCGGCTTGATGTCATGGCGGCCACCTGGCTCGGCCGGGTGGACTACGGAACGGCGTGGTCGGCGCAGGCGGAGCTGTTCAGCGCCCGGCGCGCCGGCGCCATGGGGGACTGTCTCCTGCTGCTCGAGCACCCTCCGACCTACACTCTCGGGCGAAGGAGCAGCCCGTCCGATCTCATCTACGACGATGCGGCCAGGGCGGCGCGCTCGATCTCGCTCTACGACGTGGATCGCGGCGGGCGCGCCACCTACCATGGGCCGGGCCAGCTCGTCGGCTACCCGATCATCTCGCTGGGCGAGCGTTACGACGTGATCGCCTACGTTCGCAAGCTGGAAGAGGTACTGATCAGGACGGCCGCCGACCTCGGACTCGAGGCGCGCCGGGACAGGCATACGGGAGTTTGGGTGGGCACCGACAAGCTGGCGGCCATCGGCGTGAAGATCACCCGGGGGATCACCATGCACGGTTTCGCCCTCAACGTCACGACCGATCTCGACATGTTCGCAGGGATTGTGCCCTGCGGCCTGAGCGACCGGGGGGTGACCTCCGTGGAAGCGGCCACCGGATGCGCGCATTCGGTCCGGGCCACCGCTGGTATAGCGGCGCACCACGCTGGAGTCGTCTTCGGCCGTCGTCTGGTCTGGACCGCTCCGAATGAGCTCGGCGCGCCGTCGCTGGCCCAAACACCCCTTAGCTCGAGTTCAATCGCATGACGAGACGAACCTGACCAGAGGAGACGTCGCGTGAAACCGGGCAAACAGGGAAAAGACAGGCACACCGAGCTCGGCCTCAAGGAGGAAGACCTGCTTGGGATGTACCGATGCATGCTGCTGGCGCGTTTCTGCGACGAGAGGCAATGGTCTTTGAATCGCCAGGGCAAGGCCCCCTTTGTGATTCCCGTCTCGGGCCATGAAGGGGCCCAGGTCGGCTCCGCGTGGGCATTCGAACGCGGCAAGGACATCTTCTGCCCCTACTACCGCGACATGGCCCTCGTCCTCGTCGCCGGGTTCACCGTGTATGACGTGTTCCTGGGCCTGTTCGGCAAGGCGGACGATCCTTCCTCTGGGGGCCGTCAGATGCCCGCCCACTGGGGTTCGAAGGCTCGCAACATCATCACGGGCTCGTCGCCCATATCCACTCAGGTGCTTCACGCCGCCGGGCTGGCGCTGTCGAAGAAGATCAAGCACGAGGACGCGATCGTGGGTACGTGGTTCGGCGAAGGTGGCACCTCGGAGGGTGATTGGCACGGGGCCATGAACTTCGCCGGCATCCACGCTCTGCCGTTGATCTTCGTGTGCGAGAACAACCAGTATGCGATCAGCGTTCACGAATCCAGACAGGTGGCGGGACGCGTCTACAAGCGTGCGAAGGGATATGGGTTCCCCGGCGTCGTAGGTGACGGCAACAATATTCTCGAGTGCTACAAGCTCACCAAAGAGGCGGTCGATCGCGCCCGGGCGGGTGAGGGGCCCACCCTCATCGAGCTGCGCACCTATCGTTACTATTCCCACACATCAGACGACGACGATCGAACCTATCGCCCCTCGGCAGAGGTTCAGGAGTGGAAGAGGAAAGATCCCATCCCTCGCTTCGAGAGATATCTCAAATCGGTGGATGTGCTCGATGATTCGGTGATCGAGGAAGTGCGCGGCGCCACCAAAGTCGAGGTGACTGAGGCGGCAAAGACCGCCGAAGCTGCAGACTTTCCCGACCCATCTACCGCGGCGAAGAATGTGTTCGGGGATATCGAGGTCGTGTGATGACGGTCAAGAACGTCGTACAAGCGGTGCACGACACCCTTCATGAAGCCATGATGCTCGACGAGCGTGTGCTCGTCCTCGGAGAGGACGTCGGCGCCCGCGGCGGGGTCTTCAGAGCGACGATGGGGTTTCTGGACGACTTCGGGCCGGAGCGCGTCATCGACACCCCGTTGGACGAATGTTTGATCGCCGGATTGTCGATCGGCTTGGCCCTCGACGATATGCGTCCCGTCGCCGAGATTCAGTTCGCAGACTTCATATATCCGGCCTTCAACCAGATCGTCTCCGAAGCAGCGCGAATACGCTATCGCTCGAACGGCGACTTCGGTGTCCCCATGGTCATCCGGGCTCCGTACGGCGGAGGAGTCCACGGTGCTCTCTATCACTCCCAGTCCATCGAAGCATTGTTCGCCCATGTGCCGGGACTGAAAGTGGTTGCCCCCTCGACTCCTTATGACGTCAAAGGCATGTTGATCCACGCCATCGAGGATCCCGATCCGGTTCTCTTCCTCGAGCACAAGAAGACTTATCGCCTGATCAAGGGCGAGGTGCCCGACGATCGCTTTACGGTGCCGTTCGGAGTTGCCGAGGTGCGGCGGCAGGGAGACGATCTGACCTGCGTCGCCTATGGGTTGATGTGGCATCTATGCCTGGAGGCAGCCGAACGGCTTGCGGGCGAGGGAATAGAGATCGAGGTCATAGACCTGCGCAGCATCTATCCGCTCGATATGGACACTGTCCTGCAATCGGTCGGCAAGACGGGCAAAGTGATGGTGGTGCACGAGGACAACAAGTTCCTTGGTCTGGGGGCGGAGATCTCGGCCCAGATAGGGGAGCAGGCGCTGTCGGAGCTCGACTGCCCGGTCGTGAGGATCGCACCACCCCACGTTCCGGCGATGCCGTATTCGCCCACCCTCGAGCACTGGTACCTCCCCGACGCCGATAGGCTGGAGCAGGAGATGCGAGAACTGGCGAGCTACTGATCATGGCGGGCTGATGGGGCAACCACTCCTGATTCCCACGATCAAGACGCGCGCGGAAGCCGAGCGCGATCTTCGGCGCGGCTCGCCCATGCATGCTGCCCCCGGCGAGGGCGCGCCGGGCCCGGGGCGGAGGCCGGAGTGGCTCAAGGTTCGGGTTCAGCAAGGCGAGAACTACATAGAGCTGAGCCGCCTAATGCGCGAACGCGGGCTCCATACGGTCTGCGAAGAGGCGGCGTGTCCCAACATCTACGAGTGCTGGGAGGCGCGCGAGGCGACCTTTCTTCTCTGTGGCGACCTCTGCACGAGGCGGTGCGGGTTCTGTGACATCAAGACGGCCAAGCCGGCGCCCCTGGATGCAGCGGAGCCTGCCAAGATCGCCGAAGCCGTTTCTCTAATGGGCCTCGAGTTTGCCGTGATCACCGGTGTGGCGCGCGACGATCTGCCCGATGGGGGTTCAAACCATTGGGCGTCGACGGTTGCTGCCGTACGAGCCGCCCGGCCCGAGTGCGGGATCGAGGTCCTGATCCCGGACTTCAAGGGCCGCAAGGAGCATCCGCGCGCCTCTCTCGAGCGCGTGATCAACGCTAGACCTGACGTGCTGGCACACAACCTCGAAACGGTACAGCGCCTGCACCCGGCGATCCGGCCGGGGTTTGGCTACGAGGCGAGTCTGCAGCTCCTCCGCTGGGCCAAGGAGCTCAGGGCGGACCAGGTGACCAAGTCGAACCTCATCGTCGGGATGGGCGAACGGGAAGAAGAGGTGTACGAGTCCATGCGGGACCTGAGGGAGGCAGGCGGCGACGTGCTGACGATCGGTCAGTATCTGCAACCGAGCGTGTCGTGGC
>JACDDL010000171.1 GCA_013817045.1 Actinomycetota bacterium
CGCGAGGGGGTGTTCGTCGACTACAACCAGAACGCCAGGGACCGCACGATCGCCTCGGCCTACTCGGCCCGCCCCGTGGCCGCGGCCACGGTCTCGTGTCCGGTCGAGTGGGCCGAGGTCGACGGGGTCGACCCGGCCGCCTTCACGATCAACACGGTGCCGGAGCGCATGGCATCGATCGGAGATCCCGGCGGTGCGATCGACGAGCATCCGGGCTCGTTGGAGTCGCTGCTCGAGCTGGCCGCCGCCGACGAGAGCGGCGGGCTCGGCGACGCGCCCTGGCCCCCGCACTTCCCGAAGGCGGCCTCGGAGCCGCCCCGGGTGCAGCCGTCAAAGGCGCGCAAGCCGCCCGCCGATCCGGCTTAGCGAAAGGACGCGGGCCTGCCCTGGTGAATCAGGCGACCCAGAGCTTGGTCCGCCATCTCCCTGGGTCTGTGATTCGGCGCGCGGCTTCAGACGTTTCCTAGGCGTGCCGGGTCCAGATGATCCGCGATCTGTCGGCGCCGCACGAGTGCCGCTTCCGGTAACCGAAATCATCTTTGCCGGGATAACGGGTGAACCATTTCCCGCGTTCTCTGACGGGGTTGAACGCGAAGCGGTACTCGCCCTGGGCATCCGTGGTGGTAGTTCGAAGTGTTCGGAGAATCCCGTGCCTGATCCTCTTGAGTCTGATCGTCTCATAGGCCTCGCATCGAGGGTGCTCGCCAATGAGCCTTCCGAAAAAGACGACTCTCTTCCCGTCCCCCAGGATGTGGCGGTTCACATCGATGGTGAGGCGAGGATCGCCGTAGTGGGCGGAGGCCGGTCCTGCAACGAGGATGGAGGCGGCGACCACCCCGGCAGCCGCGGCTCCAGCCACAACCTTTCTGCTCATTACGGCCTCCCTTTACCTTCGAACGGGTTCCTAGAGAGAACCTCTCAAGAATTCCCTGGGTAATAGTACCTATCCGCTGTCAGAAACTGTCATACCACCTCGCGGAAGGGTTGCATTTGCTCTTTGGGAGGAGAAAGCCCGCTCGGAAAGCGACGAAGCCCCAAGACCAGGTGAGCTCTCAGCCGCGATATGGCCCGCCTGTCTGGCTGCCCTACGCCAGGCGATGAGTCCTGCGGGCGCCCACAGTCATAGGCGCGGTATGCCCGGACAGGACTTTTCGCGGCCCCCCGGCCTGCTCGGGTGTCTTTAACGTTGGGAGGAGGCCCACACCTGGTCGATGGTGCACTCCATCGGTGCCTTGTCAGTGCGCCAGCGCATGAAGGTGGCCGCGTGGCGGAAGCGGTCGCCCTGCATCCGGTCGAACGACACCTCGCAGACGAGCTCGGGCCGCACCGACACCCAGGCCTGCTCCCGTGCGCCGCTCCAGCGGCTCTGGCCTCCCGGCGAGCGGCCCTCGCCGAAGGCTCCATCGCCCTCCAGGGGCTTGAGCTGAGCCAGCAGCTCGCGGCGTTCCTTGGTCTTGAAGGACGATGTGTGGCCCACGTAGTGCAGGACTCCCGCTTCGTCGTAGAGCCCGAGCAGCAGGGCCCCGATCCCGTCACCCGTCTTGCCCAGCTTGTAGCCCCCGACCACGCAGTCGACCGTGCGCTTGTGCTTGACCTTGACCATGGCCCGCTTTCCGGGCAGGTAGGCGTCATCGGCCCGCTTGGCGACGATGCCCTCGAGCCCGATGGATTCGAATGTCTCGAACCACCGCACCGCCTCCTCGAGCCGGTCGGTCTGTGGCGTGAGGTAGACGTGCAGGGGCTCCAGGGGCGGCATGGGGTCGAGCTCCAGGCACTCGGTCAGGACCCCTTCGAGGGCCACTCGGCGCGCCGAGAAAGGCTGCAGGCGGAGGTCCTCATCGCCCAACGCGAGCAGATCGAACCCGACGAAGCTCGACGGGATCTCGGCGGCGAGCTTGTTGATGCGGGAGGCGGCGGGGTGGATGCGCAGCTGGAGGGTGTCGAAGTCGAGCCCGTCCTCCCCGGCCATAAGGACCTCACCGTCCATTACACACCGGTCGGGGAGGGCGCCGCTCAGCAGGGGAGGGAGCTCGGGGAAGTAGCGGACCAGTGGGCGTCCGTCGCGGCTGATGACCTCGAGATCGTTGCCGTCTCGGAAAACGAGGGCCCGGAACCCGTCCCACTTGGGCTCGTAGAGCCAGCCGTCGCCCTCGGGTAGCTCGCCCTGGAGCTTGGCAAGCATGGGAACCAGCGGGGGCTGTACGGGAAGAGACATCTTTTTCCTGACGATAGCTCGGAAATCTCAATGGGGGGTGCCACTAGAACCCGGAAAGTATAGGTTCGCGTGGGGAGCAGGTCGGGAGGAAGAAGGAGTTCCTCCTGATGTATCAGATGAGTGTCAAAACGAGGGCCGTAGAATCGATGCGCGGTTCGGGGACCTTGTTTTCCTTGCCCGAGCGAAGGATGACGGCTGGTACGCTCGGCTGGATGGTTAAGGAAGCCGGTTCCGTCGCACTCCAGAATCTTCTCGACGTTCAGGCTCACGATTCGGCCATCGACCGCCTCGACCACCGCAAGGCCACGCTCCCTGAGTCACAGAGGCTCACCGAGCTCAACGACAACGTCGCCGAGCTGAACGCCGACATCGCCATCGCCACCAAGAACCGGGACGAGCTCGCCCGTGAGCAGGATCGCCTCGAGGGCGAGATGGGGCTCGCCGATCAGAAGATCCAGCGAGAAGAGAGCCGCCTGTTCTCCGGCGCCGTGTCCAACCCCAGGGAGCTCAAGGCGCTTCAGTCCGAGGTCGCCATGCTCAAGCGCAATAGAGGCGCGGCGGAAGACGGGCTGCTCGAGATCATGGTGGCCAAGGACACCGCCGACTCGACCCTCAGCTCACTGGAAGCCGAAAGGGATGGGAAGCTGGCGAGGGCCGAGGAGCTGGGCCGGACCGTGGCGAGCCTCCTCGGGGCGATCGACTCCGAGCTCGAAGGTCACCAGGGTGCACGAGCTCAGGCGGCTGCGACGATCCCGGCGGACCTCCTCGAGCTCTACGAGAAGCTGCGCTCGACCAAAGGAGGTGTGGGCGCGGCGGCGCTCGAGGGCGGAACCTGCCAGGGCTGCCACACGAGGCTCCCGTCGCGCGAGGTCGAGCGGATGGTGAACGAAGGCGGTCTGCAACGCTGCGAGAACTGCCGGCGCATCCTCGTTGTCGTCTAGGGCAGGCGGGGCATGAAGGCGCGGCTTCACACCGATGGGGGTGCACGCGGGAACCCCGGACCGGCCGGGATCGGGGTCGTGCTCGCGGACGCTGAGGGCAGGGTCATCGCCGACATCGCACGCGGGATCGGCAGCGCGACCAACAACATCGCCGAGTACGAAGCGCTCATCGCGGGGCTCGAGCTAGCGCTCGAGCACGGGGTCACAGAGCTGGAGGTGTTCGTCGATTCGGAGCTGATAGCCCATCAGGTGCGCGGCGAATGGAAGATCAAAAAAGAGCACCTGAGGGGGCCGGCGGTGCGGGCCCGCAACCTCATGGGCCGCTTCGGATCGGCCTCGATCAATGAAGTGCGCCGTGAGCTCAACGCCGACGCCGACAAGCTCGCCAACCAGGGGATGGATCAGTCTGAGATCGACCTCGAGCTGGACCGCGAGCGCGACGCACCGTCGATCTTCGACTAAGGGTTAGCCGGCCCCCGCCTTGATCCTGTGGCATCTGGGCCTTGCGGCCCTGATCGTCTACGCATCCCTCGGACGGCGCCGGATCGATTATCGCTACGTCCTCCTCGGCGCGGTCCTGCCCGACCTCGTCGACGGCATCCTCGGTCTGTTCCTGTTCGACGGGCCCTCCGGGCGCTGGGTCGCCCACTCGCTGCTTGCGGTGATCGTCGTGACGGTGGCGATCCTCCTGGGCGCCTCCGGCGCGCGGCGACTCGCCCTGTTCGGCGTCGGGGTGGGCTGGCTGCTGCACCTCGTCTGCGACGGCATGTGGCAGGCGCCGCTCACCTTCCTGTGGCCGGCGTTCGGACTTCGATTCTCGACAACTCCGGCCGAGCCCTATTCGTGGGACCTCATCACCAACCCGTTGGGGCACCCGGGCACCTGGGCCGGGGAGCTGGTCGGCCTCGCCATCCTCGCCTGGTTCTTCTCCGCCTTCCGGATGGGCGAAGAAGGACGCCTCGGGCTTTTCCTGAGAGATGGCTATCTTCGCCCCTAGGTCGTGCAGTAAGGTGAGCCGGACAACTGCATACATGCATGTCGCAATGGGGGAAGTCCGGTGAGAATCCGGCGCTGTCCCGCAACTGTAGGTCGGCTCATTGAGCCGGCAAGCCAGGTCACCCATTGCGGCAGGGGCTCGTAATTACCACCTTCGAGGCAAAGGGTCGGGGCCGGCTTGATCCGCTCTCTGATCCCTCGCCGGGGTCTTTTTTTGTGCTCGGGAAAGGAGCGGACATGCACCTCAAGCGTCTGATCGCGGTGGGTCTGACGGGGGCGCTGGTGGCCGGCGCGCCGATTGCCGCCGGAGCAGCCCCCCGCAAGAAGAGTTCGCGCGCTGCGGTGAGCTACATCGCTTCGAAGCAGAAGCCCGGCGGAGCTATCCCCGCCTTCTCGAAGATCGGCTCGACCGCCGATGCGGTCCTGGCGCTGGCAGCGGCCAGGCGCGGCCCCCGGACACTGAACTGGGCCCTCGACTACCTCGCGGAGCAGGTCCGCGACCCGGCCGGCGACGACGAGCGGGTCGACACCGTCGGCGAGAAGGCCAAGGTCGTTCTCGCAGTCGTCGCCGGCGGGCGGAATCCGCGACGTTTCGGGACCCGCAACCTCGTAGCCGAGATAAAGAACACCCAACTCGAGAGCGGCCGCTACGGTCGGGGCACCGCCGTCCTCGACCACGCGCTCGCGATGCTGGCGCTCAAGGGCGCGAGGGCAGGCGTCTCTGTGGGAGCGGCTCGCTGGCTCAGGAATGCGCAGTGCAGGGACGGCGGCTGGCAGTACGACAAGCCTTCAGGCCCCAAGGACAACCGCCACTGCTCGACCGGCGGGGAAGAAGACTTCTTCACCACCGACACCAACACGACCTCGTATGCGGTTCAGGCGCTGCGCAACAAGACGAAGGGGCTGGGGCCCAGTCCCTTCGTCTTCTTCAAGAGGGCACGTGATCGCGCCAGGCACGGGTGGGGCTACAGCACGAAGTCACTGACCGACGCCAACTCGACTGCGCTCGTGCTCCAGGCCTACGCGGCGCGCGGCAAGGCGGCCCCGAATGGCTCCCTCCGGGCGCTCCGGCGGCTGCAGTACCGGCTCTGCGGCAAGAGGGGCGGTGCGTTCGCCTTCACCTGGGAGCCCAAGGCCGGGGGCGGATATCGCCGCTCCGGGCGCGACCTCGGCGCCACGATCGGTGCGGTCCCCGGCCTGCTGGGCCACTCCTTGCCGCTGCGGCCGGCCACGGTGACCAGGGGGGTGCCGCAACGCAAGGCCTGCTGAGCGGCGCGCGTGCATGAGGCTGCACCGATGGCTCGTCGCGGTCTGCCTGCTTGCTGCGGGCCTGGCTCCCGTGGCCGCCGTGCCTGCGCCTGCATGCGCGGCGGAGGCCCCGCACGCCGCCCTCGTGGTCGACAAGGGCGGGGAGGTCCTCCGGTACTGCGTTGACTTCCCCGCCGGACGGACCAGCGTCACCGGGATCGAGCTCATCGAGCTCGCCGGACAGCAGCACGGTTTGAGCTACCGCTTCGATTCCTTCGCCGGGGTCGGCCTGGCCGTGTGCATGCTGGACGGCCTCGAACCGGCCGACGACGGCTGCCTCGGCACCCCCTACTGGGCCTACTGGCACGGGGACGGCTCGGGGGGCTGGACCTTCGCCACCCAGGGCGCGCAGGCGAGCACCGTGCCCGACGGAGGCGTCGACGGCTGGGCGTGGGGCGGTTCCTCGACCCGGCCGGAGCCAACCGCGGCCGAGTCGGTGTGCCCCGCCGAAAAGTCCTCGCCGAGCCCGAGCCCCACGCCCGCTCCGTCTCCGGCCGGGTCCCCTTCTCCGTCTCCAGTGGCGTCCCCTTCCCAGGAGCCGTCGCCGAGTCCCTCAGCGACACCGGCGATGGATGAGCCCGCCGAGGACGAACCCATACGGGAGGCCAGCCCACGCCGAGCGGGCGCGGCGGCCGACCCCGAACCGACCCCTTCTCCCGCGGAGGTTAAGCCGACTCCGGCCGAGGTGAAGCCGAGTCCCGAACCCTCCCCCGATCCGGCCGTGGAGGAGCGCGCCGACAAGCCCGAGGCCGAGAGGCGACGGGCCGCTCCGGGCCGGCCCGGGTCGAAGCCCCGCCGCACCAAGGAGCCGGACCGCAGGGTCGAGCCGGTCGCGGCATCCCAAGAGGAGGAGGGAGGGGGCCCGCCCCCTGCGGGAGTGGCGGGGATCGCCGCAGCCCTCGTCCTCGCGGGAGCGGCTTCGGCCCTGATC
>JACDDL010000032.1 GCA_013817045.1 Actinomycetota bacterium
CTACCGGGTGCGCTGAGCTGCCTGCACACCGCCCCTTTTGTGTGGAGTGCCCGGTGGCGAGCTTCAGGATCGCAGGCACGGGTAACATCGTGACATGAGCGAAGGGCTTGGCTTCTCCCTTACCGAGGAACAACAGGCCTTTCGCGCGGCGGTGCGCGATCTGGTCGAGGACAAGATCGCCCCCCGCGCCGCAGACATCGATGCCGAGGACGAGTATCCTTGGGATATCGACGAGCTGCTCGTCAAGAACGGCTTGTCGGGCGTGTCTTATCCGGAGCGGTACGGGGGCTCCGGCGGGGGCGCAGTGGAGCTCTGCATACTCGTCGAGGAGATCTCCCGCTGGCAGGCAGGCGTGTCGCTCATTCCCGCCGTGAACAAGCTCGGCGCTGTGGCGGTACTGCTCGGGGGCACCGAAGAGCAGAAGTCCGAGGTGTGTTCGGGCATAGCGACCGGCCGGCATCGGATGTCGTATTGCCTGACAGAGCCGGACTCAGGGTCGGATGCAGCCAGTATGCGGAGCCGGGCAACGGCCGACGGTGACGGCTGGATAATCAACGGGACCAAGCGCTGGATCACCAATGCGGGAGCATCAGACCTCTACACCTTCTTCGCCGTGACAGATGCGGAGGCGCGCAAGGGCCAGAACATTACGGCTTTTCTGGTGTCGAGCGATATGGAGGGATTTTCGCTCGGCCGCAAGGAAAAGAAGTTGGGCATAAGAGGCTCGCCCACGCGCGAGGTGATATTGGAGAACTGCCGGGTGCCGGGTTCGAATGTGCTCGGCGAGGTGGACCGCGGCTGGGACATCGCCATGCGGACGCTCGACTTTTCGCGTCCCACAATCGCGGCCCAGGCGCTCGGGATTGCGCAGGGCGCCTTCGACTACGCAGTGGGCTACTGCTCGGAGCGCAAACAGTTCGGCAAGCCGATCGCGACATTTCAGGGCATGCAGTTCATGTTTGCGGACATGGCCATGAAACTGGAAACCGCCCGCCTGGCCGTCTATCGATCCGCAGTCGCCGTTGACGAGGATGACCCCGACGTTTCTTACTGGGCGGCGATAGCAAAGTGCTATGCGTCCGATGCCGCCATGGTCATCACCACCGACTGCGTCCAGGCACTCGGCGGTTACGGCTACATCAATGACTATCCCGTCGAGCGGCTCATGCGTGACGCAAAGATCACACAGATATACGAGGGCACCAATCAGATTCAGCGAGTAGTCATTGCCCGCAAGATCTTCGGAAAGCTCGATTAGGACATGCCCACGAGACTGCAAGCCCCGCCTCCGCCGGCAGGGACGCGCTCCGGCGGCGGGGGTGGTTCCGGGTGGATCCAGCTCGTCAAAGCCCCCGATGACATCGAGGCGCACCTTTTGGCCGGACGCCTCGCCGAGGCGGGCATCGAGGTGCAGACCTTGCCCGATCAGGCGGCCCCTGGGGCATGGCTCTACGGCGGATCGAATCCGTGGGCGCCCGTCAGGGTTTTGGTTCGTCGCCGGCAGTTGGAGGAGGCGAGGCTGGTTCTCGTGGAGATCTCCTGGTCGGGCCCCGCGGCCGAGCGAGGACAACCCGCACCGCCCAGACGCCCGGTGCGTCTGCTGTGGTGGGCGACCGCCATCGCGCTTGGGATCCTTTTCACCGCGGCTGCGCTCCTGCAAGCAACCCGTGCAACTGCCGCCTGCGTCGTGCCGGTGTTCTGTGACGATCCGGCGCAGCCGAGCCCCGACAGAGGCGCGCCGAGGGTCGATCAGGAGGTCATCAGATGAGTGCCACACGGACCGAGAAGGACACGCTGGGCGAGGTCGAGGTTCCGGCCCAGGCCCTCTACGGGGCGCAGAGCCAACGCGCGCGCGACAACTACCCCATCTCCGGACTTTCCCCACAGGCCGATTACGTCTGGGGCATGGTGACGATAAAGAAGGCGGCTGCGTTGGCCAACATGGACACCGGCCGCCTGGACAAGAAGATCGGAGAGGCGATCATCGAGGCGGCGGATGAGGCTCTCGACGGCAGGCACGACGAGCACTTTGTGGTCGATCCGTGGCAGGCGGGCGCAGGCGTGTCGCACAACATGAATACCAACGAGGTGCTGGCCAACCGGGCTTCGGAGCTTCTCGGCGGCGAACGCGGCAGGGACCGGAAGGTTCACCCCAACGACCACGTCAACATGGCACAGTCGTCGAACGATACGAATCCGACTGCCGTGCGCCTCGGAGCGCTGCGAGCATCCGGCCGCCTGATACAAGCACTCGACGGCCTCGCAGCGTCACTCGGCGAGAAGGCGCGGAGCTTCGATGACATCGTCAAACCGGCGCGGACTCACCTGCAGGATGCAGTGCCGATCCGTTTGGGCCAGGAGTTCTCCGGATGGGAGCGCGCCGTGGAGGTGGGAACGGAACGCCTGAGCACGGCGGTGGAGGCGGTCGAAGAGATCGGGTTGGGTGGAACCGCCGCAGGAACCGGCATAAACGCCGAGCCGGCCTACATCGATGCTGTGGTCACGCATCTGCGCGAGCTCACCGGCTACGACCTCCGCCGGAGCGACAACTTCTTCAGGGTTACCCAGTCGGGGGCCGACATGACTCATGTCTCCGGCGCAGTAAAGAACATCGCGGTTGAGGTCTCCCGGATTGCGTCCGATATCCGCCTGCTGGCGTCCGGCCCTCGCACCGCCATCGGCGAGATCATTCTGCCCCCGGTCCAACCCGGATCTTCCATCATGCCGGGGAAGGTAAACCCGGCAATGGCCGAGATGATGAACATGGTTTGCTTCCAGGTCATCGGATTCGACGAGGTCTGCACGCTTGCGGCCCACAATGGCCAACTCGATCTCAACGTGTGGTGGCCCTCCTTCGGCTTCAACCTGTTGTTCGGCATGACGATCTTCGCCAACGGCGTGAGAGCTTTCACGGAACGCTGTGTCGACGGTATCGAGGCAGATGAAGAGCGCTGCGGTTACCTCCTCGAACAGTCGCTAATGCTGGTTACGTCGATGACGGATTACATCGGCTACGAGGCGGCCGCCCGCATCGCAAAGCAGGCTCACGAGGAGCGCCGGACGATACGCGAAATCGCGTTGGAACAGAAAGTCATGTCCGAGGCCGAGCTCGACAAGGTGCTCGACGTCAAACCGATGACCGAACCCGGAGTGCCCGGACGCACCTAGGCCTCGGAGGGGCCCGGGAGCCTTCTTTGGTCGAAAAATGCCGCTCAGGGTGCATTCTCGACCAAGGTTGGAATAATGAGGTCGATGTCTGAAGCCAAGCACTCATACCCGCACAAAGAGCGGCATGTCTGGTGGTGGGTGTTCGGAGGAATCGCATTCGTCCTGCTAGCGGTCGGTGGCTACGGCTGGTGGCTCTACAACGACACCGAGGACGCGATCCAGGATCCTTCCATCCCCGAAGGGGTGGTAGTGGCCAAGAAGCTGGGGGAACCGTACAACACGCTGTTGGTGGGGTCCGATTCCCGCTCCGGGTTAACCGCCGAGGAGCAACTCGATCTCGGCGCGGGCACGGTGGGGGTGACGGGCCAGCGCGCCGACACCCTGATAATCGCCCACATCGATCCCGAGTCGGGCCGGGTGACTATGGTGCAGTTCCCGCGCGATCTCTACGTGAAGATCTACGGGGGCCCAAAGGACAGGATCAACATCGCGCTCGACGGTGGAAGCACGAAGCTGATCCGCACGGTCAAGGAGCTCACCGGGCTCGAGATCCATCACTACGCAATGGTCAACATCGCAGGTTTCCGGGACCTCGTAGATGCGGTGGACGGGGTCGATCTCTGTCTTACAGAGCCGATCCCGTTCGACGACGCAACCGGAATCGAAGTCACCGCCGACGAGCTTCCGCTGGTGCATTTCGACGGTGACAGGGCATTGCGTTTCGTCCGCTCACGCAACTTCCCCAACGGCGATCTCGGCCGTATCCAGAACCAGCAGAAGTTCCTCGCTGCCGCATTGGACAAGCTGACCTCGGCCTCGACGCTCTTGAACCCAGCGAAGCTGTTACGGCTGCCCGGTGTCGCCACCAAGAACGTGAGTGTCGACGCAAATACCGGGATCCCGCAGCTCCGAGCCCTGGCCGGACAGCTTCAGAGCTTCGATCCCAAGCGGTTCGAGGCCTACACGGCCCCGATCAAGGGCCCGCTCACGCTGCCGGACGGCCGGCAGGTCCTGCGCCCCGACCGGCGCGCCATGGAGAAGATGTTCGGCGCCATCGCCCGGAACATCTCGCCTGCCGATGCAAAGGGCAAGCCGAAGCTCAAGCCGATCCCGATCCCGGAGCCGAAGGAGCAACCCGCCGCCTGCCGTACCTGAAGACGCGAAGGCGCTGCAAATGTGACTACGTCGCACCCGTCACCCGGCGGGCGGCCTCAGTTCGGCCCCCATTGCGTGGTAGCCGCCGTCGACGTGCAGAATCTCGCCCGTGATGCCCGCAGACCAGTCGGAAAGAAGAAACGTCACCGCGCGCGCCACGGGCTCGGGATCGGAGGTGTCCCAAGTGAGAGGGGCGCGGCCCGCCCATGCCGCGGACAACACGTCGAAGCCGGGAATGCTCTTGGCCGCCATCGTTCGCAACGGGCCGGCCGACACGCAGTTGACCCGGATGTTGTGCGGCCCCAGGTCACGCGCGAGATAGCGGGCGATGGATTCGAGCGCCGCCTTGCTCACACCCATCCAGTCGTAGATCGGCCAGGCGACCGACGCATCGAAGTCCATGGCGACGACCGAACCGCCGGCCTCCTTCATCAGAGGCAGCAGCCCGACGGCCAGTGTCTTGAGCGAGAAGGCGCTCGTTTGAAAGGCGGTGCTGGCGCTGTCCCATGGCGTGTTGAGGAAGTTGCCGCCGAGTGCGTCGCCCGGTGCAAAGGCGATCGCGTGGAGAACGCCATCGACCGAGCCCCAACGCGACCGGATCTCGTCGGCGACGGCCTCGACATGGGAAACCTCGTTCGCGTCCATCTCGAGCACCTCGGGCGGCTGCGGAAGCCTGCGGGCGCTCCTCTTGGTGAGGGCGGCGCCCTTTCCGAAGCTCGTAAGCAGGATCTCGGCGCCCTGCTCCTGTGCGACTTTGGCTGCTGTGAAGGCGATGCTCTGCGGCGTGAGCACCCCGGTGATCAGAAGCTTCTTGCCCTCGAGCAACATGGCGAGAGTGTAGTGGTTCGGCGCGCCGGTAGCGCCCATCGAGAGGCGGCCAGGCGCGGGGGTGCTCAGACGCGTCGGTGGTCTACACGACGAGAAGTCAATGGTCCGTTGCGGTCCCGTCGCGACTTGCGGCGAGCTCTTCGAAGAGGTCCTCATAGGAGGCTGCCACGGCAGCAGGGGAGGCCCAGCTCCGGACGAAGCGGCGCGCCGCAAGCCCCATGCGGCGCGCCTCGTCGGGGTCGTCGACGAGACGTCTGATCGCCTTGGTCAGCGCCTCGGCGTCGCCCGGAGCCACGGCGAAACCGGCGTTCGCCCGTTCGACCAGGAGCGCCACCTCGCTGCGTTCGTCGACGCTCGCCACCAACGGGCGCCCTGCGGCGAGGATCGAGTACACCTTCGATGGGACGCTCGAACGTGCAAGTCCTTTCTTGAGCGGGACCAGGTGCACGTCTGCGGCTCCCAGCACCTGTGGCAGGCGCGAGGCCGGCTGCATGCCGACGAGCCGCACATTTGGCAGCTGACGAGCGCGCCGGGCTACTTCTTCAAGAACAGCTCCGCCGCCGTTGATGACGAAAACGATGTCGGGGTCATACTCCAGGGCCATCGCGGAGTCGAGGACCGTGTCGATCGACTGCGACAGACCGACGTTTCCTGCATACATCACGACCTTCTTGCCCTGCAGGCCGAACTCGGTGCGATACGCATTCTCGAGGGGGCCTGGTTTGATCCAGTCGGTATCCACAAAGTTCGGTATCACCCGCACCTTGGCGGGATCGGTCTTGACCCCGACGTTGTCTTTGAGCTCATCGGAAAGGACTGTGATCTTGTCGGCGCGCGCATAGCAGAACCGCTCGAGGCGCGTCGCTCCCTGGATAACAAGACGGCTCTTCAAGACTCCCAACTCGACGGCGACATCGGGGTAGACGTCCTGGACGTTGAAGACGAAAGCCGCCGCGCGGGCCCGCGCTATCAAGTATCCGGCGGCTCCCAGGGTCAGTGGGGGGGACACCGCAAGGACTGCATCAACCGGTTCGCCGCGCACGCCGATGGCGCTTGCGACTGCGCTGAACCCCACAAAGGCAGCGCCCCGCTTGAAGAGATTGCGCTTGTCGGAGGTGGCGAAGGGGTTAACGCGCGCGATGCGGCCCCAGGGCGTGTCTTCCGATCGAACGAGCCTGCCTTCGTATCCGGGCTCGATGCGGTGATTGCGATACCAAGGAAGCGACGTGAGCACCTCGATGTGATGGCCCCGCGCTGCGAGCTCGTGCACGAGCCGCGTCACAACTTCCCCGGTGGGAGCGACATCGGGCTCGAAATGCGGGGTGACGACCACAAGTCTCATGGCGTCCGCCCCAACGCCAGGCGATACGCGTCCTCGAGGAGGCCGGCCGCGCGCGACATTGTGAAGTGACGCGCCCGTTCTAGCCCGGCGGCCGCCAAAGGTCCTCGGACCTGGGCGTCGACGATGAGCTCCTTCATTGCGCCCGCCCACCCCTCGACGTCGTCCGGAGCCACGAGCCTCCCGGCCGGCCCGACGACTTCAGGGAGGGCGGCAGCGTCGGCCGCTATCACCGGACACCCTCTGGCCATCGCTTCGAGCACGGGCGCGCCGAAACCCTCATAACGCGAGGGGAAAGTCATAGCGATTGCTTCGAGATAGAGCGAGTTGAGGTCACCTTCGGAGATATACCCCAGTCGCTTCACCTGCGTCTCGATGCCGAGTGTTTGCACCCTTCGGAACACAGCGGCCTCTGCAGGCCCTCTGCCGCCCGTGAGCACCAGCGCCAGGTCCGGGTGATCTTTGAGCACGGCGGCGAACGCGTCGAGCAAGACGAGGTGGTTCTTGTGTGGATAGGTGATTGCGGGATAAAGGAAGAACGGGCCTGTCAGGGCGTAGCGAGCGCGCACGTCTTCTGTCGCGTCACCTCCGAGCACGGGAGCGATTCCATGCGGGATCACGCGGACCGCGTCCGGGTCTACATGCATTCGCTCGATGACGGCGAGCCGCGTGAATTCACTCGGCGTGAGGATCAGGCGGGCGATGCGGGTTGAGCGCGGCACCATCCGTTTGAGGTATTGGAGCTTGGTCGGAGAGAAGTAGTCGGGATAGCTGAGGTATTGCAGATCATGAACTGTGATCAGCGACGTTCCCCAACGCACCAACGGAAGGATGCCTCCACCGTGATGGACCAGGTTGAGCCGCCGGCGCCGGCATTCATACGCAAGCCATGAGTTCTCCCCTGCAACGCGCAGAGCTTTGCTGTTCCCCGAAACAGGGGCATAGTCGACTCGGAAAGCTCGGGACAGTGTGGGATACGCGTCTGCGAACGAAGGCAAGGCGAAGACCGTGAAGTCGAGCTCGGAGGAGCGCTCGGCGAGCCCATTCAACAAGCGCGTGAGGTAGCTTTCCGAGCCGCCCACGGTGCCCGGCACCATCCACACCAGATTCAGGCCGACCCTGTTCACGCGCGACCCTCCGAGCGGGACTTTGTCTCGGCGAGCTCCCCGTAGGCGCCGGCGACCAGGGCGGCGGTCCGCGTCCAGGAGTAGCCGGCCGCCTGCGCGCGCCCCTCGGCACCGAGCTCTGTCGCCCTGCTCGAGTCGGTGAGCACCCAGGTGAGACCACGCGCAATGTCGCCGGGGTCGAGAGGATCCACCAGCACCCCCGCACTTCCTGCCAGCTCTTCGGTCGAGGTGCCTCGGGAGGTCACGACCGGTGTCCCCTGGGCCATGGCCTCCAGAACCGGGAACCCGAAACCCTCGAGCAAGCTCGGAAGGCAGAACACCGCGGCGCCGGCGTAGAGAGCCGCCAGGTCGGTGTGGGGTACGAAGCCGAGCACCCGCACCCGCTCCCGCAAGTCGGTCAGAAGCTTGTCGAGGTCCTCCTTCCATCCCTTCGGCCCGACGAGGACGAGGTCGACCTCCGCCTCCAGATCTCGGAAGGCCTCCAGAAGCCGCGGCAGGTTCTTACGGGGCTCGATGGTGCCGGTCCACAAGACGTAGGGGCGCGTCAAGCCATAGTGGCGGCGTACCCGGGCGACAGAGGCCGGATCTGCTTGGGGCGCGTCGACGCCGAGCGGCACGTGACGCAACGCGTGGGGCCTGAAGCCGGCTTCGTGGCAGTCGCGCATCGTGGCCTCCGATGAGCACAGGACGAGGTCGGCCTGCGTGCGGGCAAGATCGAGACCGCGGTGGAAGAAGCGCATCCCTCGAGCGGTGAAATGCGATGGATCTTTGAGGAAGGCAAGGTCGTGGACCGTCACGACGAGGGGAGCGGACTTCGGCGGAATCGCGATCGAGGTCGCGTGAATGAGGCCGACGGTCCCGGTGGCCCGTTCTACGGTGGGTCTCCGCAGGCGGTGCCAGCCCTCGTACAGAGCGGCGCGGGGAAGCGGCAAGTGACGCACTTCGACGGGCGGTGTCCAGGGCGGCGCGGGCGGGCCGCGGTGAAGTGCGGCAACGCCGACGATATCGAGCTCATCGCGGAGCGACAGGGCACGGGCCATCCCGAGAGCGGCAACGGCCGTTCCGCCTGGAACGCGGTGCCAACATTGCTCGAGTGTCATTGCGACTCGGAGGGGTGGGGTCACGGCGCCGATTGTCCCACGCCGGTTTCGGAGGCGCCGGTGGGGTGATGCTTTGTGGTCAGTCGAAGAGCAGGTCCAGGTGCAGCTCGAGGGGGGCGCCGGCCGATTGGGTCACGGTGAGAGCACCTTCGTCGGAAAGGCGCCCAGGTCCGTCGGATGGAGCGATGGCCGCACCCTCGGGGGGCACGACGGTGACCCGCGTCGATCCCTGCTCGACTGCGGGTTGAGGCCACAACATCAGGTCGAATGAGGCCGTGTCGGCGCCGCCGGCTGACGCAGTCATCGTGTAAGCCAGCGAGGCCGTGAGTGACGACCCCCCTGGCACCTCGAGGACCCGTGAGACGACCGGGTGTCGGCCTTCGTTTCCCACCTCGAACCCAACGGATTCGCCGTCAATCTTCAACTCGTGAACGGTTGCCCCCTGTGGCAGAGACCAGGTCAAGCGCATCCGGTTGAGCCCGGCCTCGCCGCCGTAAGCGGCCAGCCACTTCGCGGCCGGAGGATCGGCGCCGTTGTCAAGAGTAACCGCGGTGATGACCGCCGCCCCCGCCCCATCGGTGAGCAGAACTTGCGTCTCCGTGCTCTTCTTCAGGTAGGAGTCGACCGGGATCGAGCTCAAGTTGTTGTGGAACACCGTCTGAACGTTGTGGGTCAGAGTGCTCGGGTCCCCCCCGGCCCCGAGCTGCTCGAGCAACGCCCGGTCGCTTTGGCTTCGGGAGTAGATCTTCAAGTGCCCCTCCCTGGAGAGCTCGGTCAAGCTCGAGGGAAACGCCATCAGGTTGGCGCGGTTGCCGTTTAGCTTCTTCCATAGGTCTCGCAGGACCCCCTTGATGAACTCATCGCGTGCTGCTTCGTTCAGATCTCTGAAGAGGGTGCGATCGAGGAGGCGTCCGGCGTCGGATTCACCCAGCTTGGCGCCATAACCCGGCCCGGTCACCGGTCCTGTGACCGAGGTGAGGCCGCCCAGGGCAACGGAATCGATCGCTATCACGCCGTCGAGCGGCTTTCCCGTCGACGCCGTAAACAGATCCAACAGCACCGGGGCAACGCTCGCGAAGCGCGGCGAGAAGTTGACGGCTGAGAAACCGTCCAGGGCCCCCCATGGTCCGTACTCGCGGATGAACCAGTCCGGCGCACCGGCAGCCGCCGCCCCGGGTTCGGCCAGGCTCTCGACCGGCGCGATCGACTTCAGGCTCAGACGCCCGTCGGTCGCGTTCAGGATCCCCACGTACTCGATGGCGCCTCCGCTCCCACGGGCCCGGCCCAGGCCCTGCACGACAAGAAGATAGCGCCGCTTGGTATCGAGTCCGGCTAGCGACGGCAACAGACTTGCCACAGTGTCGAACTTCATCAGAGTCTCCCGCGCCTCCGCTACCGCCGCTTGTTCGGTCCTCAGGGGTCCGGTTACGAATTCGAGATATGGGTCCGGCGCGCCTTTTATAGTCTCCAGAGATTCCTCTAACAGCTCTCTGCTGTGGGCGAAGAACGGCGCGCCCTCCTCCAACGCGCTCAGGCGGACGGTCCCATTGTGGAACACGGCGGCCGGAGGGCCCCCTGCAGGGGCGCCCATCTCGATGAAACCTCTAGATGAGGCAACCCCCGCGAGCGCCGCCAGCCGAGTCGCCGTCGCCATCTCGCCCATTGCAGAGGGATCCCGCCCCACCCACGGCAACGTCGCCAATAGCAGGAAAGGGGGATGTCTCGTCACGCCCACGGCGCGGTTGGAGGCGTCTAGGGACTCGACGAAATGGTCGGCGGCCGCCTCGTAGCTTCCCGAGCGCAGCTCCCTGGCGCCTTGATCGAGGTGTGTCCGGGCAGCTCCCAAAGCGAAGGGCAGCGACGCGACCACGTACACAGAGTCAACGAACAGGATCAGCAGGGCGGCCAATAGGACGCGTCGCAACACAATGGCGATGGACGCCCTGACTCCCGAGGGTCGCCGGCCCGCCGGCCTGTCGACCTCGCGGTGGTGGGCGGCGGTTTCGGGACGGACGATCACCCCTTCGGGCCCGCGCTCGCGGTCCCATTCAGAGGCCTCTTGAGCCGGGTGCGCGTCCGAAGCCGCCCCGGTCTCCGGAGCGCCGTGGCCGGGTTGTCGGGACGCGGATCGTTCGCTGTGGGGATCGTGGGCCGGGTCTCCGGAGAGCGGAGAGGTGGCCTCACCGCCGAAAGAGGGGCCCGCTTCACCCCAGATCAGGCCCTCGAGCCGTGACCGTCGCCAGTTCGACAGGGCCGAATGGAGGGCGCCGGCCGTCGTGAATCGCTCGGACGGATCGGAGGCCAGCGTCCTCAGGACGAGGGCGTCTATCTCTGCGGGGACGTCGGGATTGATGGCAGAGGGAGCGACGGGCGCAAGCGGTCGTCCCCCGAGCGGATCCGTGCCCGGGGGAGCCCCTCCCAGCATGCTCCCTGTCAACATCTCGCCCAGCAGAACCCCGACCGCGTAGACGTCGTCGGACACCTCGGGGGCCGGATCCTCCCCGATGAAGGTGGCGGCGATCCCCAGGTCGGTGAGCTTTGCGTCCCAGGCCGGCGACAGGAGGACGTTTCCGGAGACGATGTCGCCATGAACCAGGCCGACGGCATGCATCTGTTCGAGTGCCAGGGTGACGTCGATGGCGATCTCCACGGCCGCATCGGCCGCCAACGGCCCCTGGCCTCCGAGCAACGCATCGAGCGACTCCGCTTCGGTCCACTCGCTCACCCAGAAGAAGCGGCCTCCGTCCCAGCCGTAGTCCAGGAGCGTAACCACGTTGGGGTGCCGGAAGCCGAGCGAGGCCGCGGCCCTGGCCTGCATGTGCTCTGCCACCCTCGAATCCGAATCGAGCGCCTGGTTCAGGACCTGAATGAGGACGTCCGTGCGCAGCACGCCGCGGCGCGCCCTGAAGCGCTCCGCTCTGCGATACGTCCCGAGGCGCTCGACGACGGCGTACTCGCCCACATGCGCGCGACCCGGGCTAGGCATCAGGTCTTCTCCCACCAGGCCTCCCCACCCCCTGTCGACCCTCCGCTACCCCGGAGGAACAAGCCCAAGCCTAAACGGGACGGGGGGTAAAGGCATCTCTATTCCCGTGCCTCGGGGCTGCGCCTGTGCAACGGCTAACATGTGGGTCTCATGAGCGGGTTCTGGTCGTCTCGGAAGGTCCTCGTGACCGGCGGCAGCGGCTTCCTGGGCAGCGTGGTTCTGGAGAAGCTCGCCCAGCGCCACGCCGCCGAGGTCGTGGTCCCCCGCAGCCGGGATTACGACCTGACCAGGGTCGAAGAAGTCCGCGAGCTATTCGATGACGTCGCTCCCGACCTCGTGATTCACGGGGCCGCGCAGGTTGGAGGCATCGGCGCGAACCTGGAGCGGCCCGCCGATCTGTACGTGTCGAACCTCTTGATGGGGACCTTCATCCTTCAGGAGACCTGCCGCAGGGGAGTGGCGAAGACCGTGCTCCTGGGGACCATCTGCTCGTATCCGAAGTTCGCTCCCGTGCCGTTCTCGGAGGAATCACTGTGGGACGGCTACCCGGAGGAGACCAACGCGCCCTACGGCATCGCCAAGAAGGCGCTGCTCGTGCATGCCCACGCGAACCGGGAGCAGTACGGGCAAAAGGTGATCTACCTGCTGCCGACCAATCTCTACGGGCCGGGGGACAAATTCGATCCGGCGGTCTCCCACGTCATCCCCGCCCTCATCAGAAAGTTCGTCGAGGCCAAGGAAGACGGGTCCGATCACGTGGTGGTGTGGGGGAGTGGACGGGCGACACGCGAATTCCTTTACGTTGACGACGCCGCGGAGGGGATAGTGCTCGCGGCCGAGCACCATGACGGTGCGGGCCCGGTGAACCTGGGCTCGGGACGCGAGATCGAGATCGCCGAGATCGCCGAGCTGATCGCGTCCATCGTTGGATTCGAGGGCGGCTTGCGTTGGGACTCGTCGAAGCCGGACGGACAACCGCGCCGCCGGGTCGACACCGAAAAGGCGCGCCGGGCATTCGGCTTCGAGGCCCGCACCTCGCTCGAGGACGGCCTCCGCCGCACGGTTGACTGGTACCTGAGCCATCGCGACCGGGCCGACGCTTCGGTCCCCATCTGAGGTCGTGCATGTCGCAATCGACTGGGCGCCCCTGCTCGATCCCCCTACCGGGGTCGGCCGCTACACGCGCGAGCTCGCCGCTTCGCTGGAGCTCCTCGGAACCGACCTGACCCGCTACGCCGTCGCCTGGGGTGGAGGGTGGAAAAGGACGGGCGGAGGGCGGAAAAGCACGGACGGAGGGCGGGGAGGAACGGGCGGAGAGAGAGCGGGCGGCGGGCACCCCGAAGACAGGATCGTCCGGTGGCGGGTGCCGGCGCGCGTGGTGCAGACGGCGTGGCGGGTTGCCGGCGGACCCTCGATCGAACGGCTCACGGGACGGGTGGACCTCGTCCACGCCACGAATTTCGTCCTCCCCGCTCTCGGTCGGGCGCCGGGGGTCGTTACCGTTCACGATCTCTCCTACCTGCGGGACGACACCTGGCCCGGAGGCCACCGGCTGCGCGAGCTCGTTCCCTGGTCACTTCGGCGAGCCGCTGGGGTCATCGTCCCGACCCACACGGTCGCGCACGAGCTGATGGATCGCTATGGAGTGCCGCCCGAGCGGGTCGAGGTGACCTACGAAGGTGTCTCGCCCCTGTTCTTCGGGGCGCGGCCCCTGTCGGACGTCGTCCTGGCCCGAATGGGCATCCCGGGCCCCTTCGTCGTCGCGGTGGGTACACTCGAGCCACGGAAGAATCTGGCTCGGTTGCTCAAGGCATGGGAGGCCGCATCCGATTCGGTGGAGGGATGGACACTCGCAGTGGCAGGGCCAAAGGGATGGGGGCCGGATCTTCCCCGGGCCGACAACGTCGTCCCGCTCGGCTGGGTTGGCGACGAGACTCTGCCGGGGCTCCTCGCGGCCGCCGATTTGTTCTGCTATCCCTCACTCTACGAGGGCTTCGGGCTCCCTCCGCTGGAGGCCATGGCGGCGGGCACACCCACTCTGGTGGGACGCTACGGCTGTGCCGAGGAGGTGCTGGGGGATGCGGCCGAGATGGTCGAGCCGACCGACGCAGAGGCACTGGGGGAGGCTTTGATCGCTTTGCTTCGAGAACCTCTCAGAAGGCAGCGCCTGGCGCGCGCCGGGCGGGGGAAGGCCCTCGCATACACCTGGGAACGCACCGCCGTGGCGACGATGGGCGCCTATCGCACCGCACTGGGGGCCGGATAGGGGCTGTTGTCATCGTCGCCGCCTTGAGCGTGATGCTCGCGGCGCCGGCGGCCTCTGCGGCTCGGGTGGTGACCATAAAGGGCGGTGGATGGGGTCACGGGATGGGCATGTCCCAGTACGGGGCCTACGGGCGGGCGCTTGCGGGTCGCAGCGCAGAGCGGATCGTCGAGCACTACTTTTCCGGAACCTCGCTGAAGCGCGCCCGCATGCCGAGGGTCAGGGTCGGTCTCATGCATGGCCGAGGCTCCGTCACCCTCAGCTCGAGACGGAAATCGGGGAGGGGGGGCCATATCGTCATTCAGGTCGCCGGGACCGGATCCAAGCTCACCGCAGGGGGCCCCGGCGACACCTTCCGGGTCTCGCCCAAGAAGGCGGGCAGGATGCGGGTATTCAAGAACGGCAAGAGGGTGAGAAACGGTGGCAGAAGGGTCTTCGGCTCCCACCGCCGGCCTCTGGTCGTGAAGTACGAACGCTTTGGCTCGCTGGCGCGCGTCTCGGGGAAGCTCTACAGCTACGCCCATGGAAGGCTGCAGCTCGGAACCTACTCGAGCTCCACGTGCGGTGGTCAGTGCATGCGGGTGGTGCTGTCGATCCCCATGCAGGAGTACCTCCTCGGCCTCGGGGAGGTACCGTCCTCCTGGCCGCAGTCGGCGTTGCGCGCCCAGGCGATCGCCGGGCGCACCTACGCCTACGAGAAAAGCCGCCGGACCGGTGCGCATCAGTCCCCCTGCGACTGCACGGTCTACGCCTCGACTGTCGACCAGGCCTACGTCGCGGACGCCCAGCGAACCATCTCCGGCCCCTACTGGAACAACTGGAGACGTGCCGTCAAGCGCACGCGCGGCAAGGTCATCCTCGATCACGGACGACCCATCCAGGCGCTCTATTCATCCTCCTCGGGAGGCCACACCGAAAACAACGAGAACGTGTGGGGCGGATCGCCTGTCTCCTACCTGCGGGGGGTTCGGGACCGCCCCGATCGGGTTGCCGCCAACCCCAACCACAGGTGGACCCAAAAGATGTCGTGGCCGGTGTTCTCGTCGAGGCTCGGCGCAGCCTACGGGGTCGGCCGGCTCAGGCGGGTGGTGCTGCTCAAACCGTTCGGCGTCTCAGGCAGAGTGACCGTTCCCAAGCCCAACGGCAGGGGCGGGGCACGGGTAGTGGGCACTTCCGGCAAGGTGCGAGTCAGCGGATACTCGTTGAAGCTGGCGCTCGGACTGCGCGACACTCTGTTTCGGATCTCCGTCCACAAAGGGGGCTCCCGGTCTCGAGCGCGCTCCGGCGCTCCGCCCTGGTCCGAAAGGGCTTCCGTCGGGGCTGTTCTGGGAACTCCGGTCGACGGCGCGCCGGAAGGCATGGTCGCCCAGCAGCGAAAGCTCCTTTCGAGCGCGCCCACCCAGTAGGCGCGATGCTCCCCGGGCGGCCCGGATGTGCAGTCCCTTCCGTCACTTAAACTCCCCCGCATGGCCCTCGAGGTTCCCACCCCAGAAACCATTTCGGTTGCGGCCGCGTCCCGTTCCGGCCTTATGCCGGAACTTGGGTTAGTGCTCATCAGTGTCTGCTTCGCAGTTGCCGGACAGGTGACACTGAAGGCGGCCATGGACCAGTTCGGTCCGATCGGCGAAGCCCAGGTGTCCAACCCTCTGCATACCGTCGTCCGCGCCGTGCAACAGCCTTTGCTATGGGCGGGGCTGGTGTTGTTCGGCATCTCGGCCGTCTTCTGGCTCGTGGTGCTTTCACGCGTACCACTTTCGATTGCCTATCCCATGGTCGGGGTGTCCTACATCCTCGTCGTGCTCTTTGCCAAGCTCGTGCTGCACGAAAGCGTCCCTGCACTTCGGTGGATCGGGGTGGTCGTCGTCGCACTGGGGATTGCAGTCATCGGCGCGTCGTTCCGGCGAGTCTGAAGACCTAAAGGGCGTCGGGGGCGTGCGAGTCCTGATCACCGGCGCCGGAGGCTTCGTAGGCTCCGGGTTGGCGGCTTCGCTTAGGCGTGAGGGCCACGAGGTCACAGGAACGATCTTCCACACCAGCCGAGCGGAAAGGCCGAGCGGCGAGCGAGCGGAAAGGCCGAGCGGCGAGCGAGCGGAAAGGCCGAGCGGCGAGCGAGCGGAAAGGCCGAGCGGCGAGCGAGCGGAAAGGCCGAGCGGCGAGCCCGCCCCCACGCTCGATGTAAGGGACGCCCACGAGGTCGACCGGCTGGTCGAGAGGGTTCGCCCCGACTGGGTCTGTCACCTTGCGGCTCAGTCGTCCGCAGGTTTGTCGTGGAAGGAGCCGACGCTCACGTACTCGGTGAACGTGGCCGGTACCCACCTAGTCCTGGATGCCCTGCGCCGATACTCCCCACGATGCCGCGTGCTCGTCACTGCCACCAGCGACGAGTACGGGCGGGTCGACCCCGCACTGTGCCCCCTCGACGAGAACGCGCCCCTCCGGCCACTGTCGCCCTATGCGGCGAGCAAGGTTGCTCAGGAGTGGGTGGCGCGGACTTTCTACGAGGCCTTCGGGCTCGAGGTCGTGATAACGCGGGCCTTCATGCACATAGGCCCTGGCCAACCGCCATCATTTGCGACGGCAGACTGGGCTCGCCAGATAGCTCTTGCAGAGGCGGGGCTCGGCGCGCCGGTCGTCGAGGTGGGTGACCTGAGTCTCGCGCGCGAGTTCGGTGACGTCCGGGACGTGGTTCGTGCCTACCGTCTGGTGCTAGAGCACGGTGTTGCCGGCGAGCCGTACAACGTTGCAACCGGCGGCGCCCGGGCGCTGGGTGACGCTCTCGGGATCCTGCTCGAGCTTGCACGTGTGGAGGTAGAGGTTCGCATCGAGCCCGCCAAGATCCGCCCCGCCGATCCCCCATTGCTGACCGGTAGCGCAGCCAAGCTGGAGCGCTTGGCGGGCTGGAAGCCCGAGCACCGGCTCGAAGACACCCTCGCTGAGGTGCTCGACTACTGGCGCGCTCGGGTGAGGCCACCTGCGCCTGGAGACCGGTCCTCCCCCCACGACGAGGGCGCACGGAGAACCGGGCGGATATGAAGGCGCTGCTCCTCGCCGGCGGGCAGGGCACCCGCCTGCGGCCCTTGACCCACTCGCGCCCCAAGCACCTGCTTCCGATCGCCAACCGAGCTCATATCGATCACGTCTTCGACCTGCTTCTCGCCCACGGGGTGCAGGAAGCGGTCCTGCTCACGTCCTACCTGGCAGAGCGCTTCGACGGCGTCATCAAGCCCGCCGCCGCCAGAGGCCTCCCCGTGACGGTGGCCCAGGAGACGACTCCCCTCGACACCGCCGGCGCGCTGAAGAACGCCGAGTCGTCGGTCGACGGCGGAACCTTCCTGGCCTTCAACGGCGATGTCCTGACTCAGTTGGACCTGCGTCGCCTCGTCGACTGGCACGTCCGGAGAGGGGCCCTGGCGACGATCGCGCTGACGCCGGCGGATGACCCGTCGGCCTACGGCGTCGTGGTGACCGATGAGGACGGCAGGGTGAGCAGCTTCATCGAAAAGCCGCCCACCGGCGCCGCCCCAACGAACTTGATCAATGCCGGGGTCTACGTGCTCGAACCGGAGATATTCGACTGGATACCGTCCGGCGAGCGTTATTCCGTCGAGCGCTCGCTCTTCCCCAGCCTCGTTGCCGCCGGCGCGCCCCTGTATGCCACCGGGAGCGATGCTTACTGGATGGACGTCGGAACTCCGCCCAAGCTTCTGCAGGCCAATCAGGACTCGTTGATCGGACGCTTTCTCACCCGTGCGGTGCCCGAACCCGGGCCGGAGGCGGTCGCCGTCGCCCCCGGGGTGAAGATCGGGGAGGGCGTGAATGTGGTGCTCTCTTGTGTCGGCGAAGGCTCCGATCTGGCCGATGGCGCCAGAGTCGAAAGGAGCGTTCTGCTTCCGGGCGTCAGGGTAGGCCGAGGCGCATGCGTCCGTAGTTCGGTGCTGGGAGAAGGGGTGGTGATCGAGCCCGGCGTGCAGGTGGCCGGCCGGACGGCGGCCGATGGGGAAGTCATATCCGGCTAACGGGCTTACCGTGATGCTGGCGGCATTGATGATCTCCAAGGAGGCAAGATGAAGGTACTGGTCACCGGAGCGGCAGGGTTCATCGGTTCACACCTCGTGGATCGCCTGCTCGGGGAGGGCGAAGAGGTCATCGGCGTGGACGATCTCTCGTCCGGAGCGTTGACGAACATGGCCGAGGCGCGCTCGGCCGCAGGCAAGTTCTCGTTTCAGCGAGCCGACGTCACCTCGACGGTCATCCAAGATCTCGTAAAACGCACAAAGCCCGAGATCATCTTCCATCTCGCCGCTCAGGTCGACGTTCGTGCCTCGGTCGCCAACCCGGTTCAGGATGCGATGGTCAACGTTATCGGGACGGTGAACGTGCTTGCTTCGGCCAGCGAGGCGGGGGTGCGGAAGGTGATCGTTGCCTCCTCGGGCGGCACCATCTATGGCGACCCGGAGCCCTCCCGCTTGCCGATCACGGAGGATCAGTTCTTCATGCCCGAGTCCATGCCGGTGTCTCCCTACGGGGTCTCCAAGAGAGTTATTACCGACTACCTACGTTATTTCCAGGTCGACAAAGGGTTGGACTACACGGCACTGGCCCTGGCGAACGTCTACGGGCCGCGTCAGGAACCGGCAAGCGAGGTCGGGTTGGAAGGCCAGGTGGTGGCGATCTTTGCGCGCCGGATGCTGGGGGCGAAGCCCTGCACCATCTACGGCGATGGGACCCAGACCCGTGACTTCGCCCACGTGCACGACGTCGTGTCCGCCTTCGTCGCAGCCCGCGACAAGGGGAGCGCCGAGCTCATAAACATCGGAAGCGGGTCCGAGATCTCGATCAACGATCTCTATGCAAAGTTGGCGGCCCATACCGACGCCCGGTTCGAGCCCAACTATGCCCCGTGGCGGCCCGGGGAGCTTTACCGCATTTCGATCGACCCGTCCAAAGCAGCCGATGTCCTGGGGTGGCAGCCCTCGCTGAGCATCGACGAGGGCCTGGGGCAGACGGTGGATTGGTTCCGCACCAGGATGTAGGCCTCCTATGGGGACGAGGGGTCTGCAGTCGGGTTGGTAACCAGGGTTGAGGAGGGGGTGGGAGTCGGTGTCGTCGACTC